>MTPE01000303.1 GCA_002011835.1 Desulfarculaceae bacterium JdFR-95
ACCCTGCGCGTGGGCGTGCGCGCACCCGACGGCCGCATGCTGGGACGCCTCACCCTGCGCGGCGAACACGGCGTGGGCGGGGTGGCCTCCAGTGGCTGGCAGGGACGCAGCTTCTCCCCCGGCGTGGCCGACATCGCCACCGCCTGGGCCTCCTGCGCCGCGGTGGCCGACGCCGCGGCCACGGTCCTGGCCGGCGCGGTCAGCCTGGACGGCCCCGCCNTCAGCCGCCGCCCCGCCCGGGAACTGGACCCCCACAGCGACCTGGGNCCCACCCCGGTCACCACCGCGGTGCACCGCCTGGCACCCCTTCAGCGCCGCCAGGCCCTGGCCGGAGGACAGAGGCGCGCCCGCAGGCTGCAGGCCGCCGGCCTCATCCGGGGCTGCCTGCTCTGCCTGGGACCGGAAGTGGTGGTGCTGGACCCGGCCCCCCACCTGCTGCGCGCCGCCTGAGGCGCGCCAGGCCGCCGCGGCCGGGGACCAGGGCCTAGCCCCCCACCACCAGCCGCAGCAGGAGATTTCCCGCCACCCGCCGGCGGTAATCCGCGCTGGCCCGCAGGTCGCTGATGGGCTGCACCACCCGGCGGGCCGCCTCGGCTGCTCGGCGCAGAGTTGCCTCGTCCAAGGGGCGCCCCTCCAAGAGCTCCTCCACCTCCCGNGAGCGGATCACGGTGGGACCCACGCTGCCCCAGGCCAGCCGCGCCCGCNGCACCACGCCCTCGTCCGAGACCTCCAGCAGCGCNGCCAGGCTGGCCACGGATATGGCCAGGGCCTTGCGCCGGCCCACCTTCTCGAAGTGGTGGCGGTTGAAGCCCGCCGCCTTGGGCACCCACACCCCGGCCAGCACCTCGCCCCGCTCCAGACGGGTACAGCCGGGGCCGGTGATGAATTCGGCCAGGGGCAGGCGGCGCCTCCCCCGGAACGAACGCAGCTCCACCTCGGCCTCCAGCACGTACAACGGCGGCAGGCTGTCGCCCGCGGGCGAGGCGGTGACGATGTTGCCCCCCAGGGTGCCCATGTGGCGGATGGGCGGCGAGCCCAGCTCGGCCAGGGCCGCCGTCAATACGGGGAACTCCCGCCGTACCAGCTCCGAATCCAGGACCGCCTGGTGCGTGGCCAGGGCGCCGATCAACACCTCCTGGCCGCGGTCCTCGATCGCGGCCAGCTCCGAGAGGCGCTCCAAGCACACCAAGGCCGGCGCCTCCACCAGACCCTGGCGCAGGCGCACCAACAGGTCCGTACCCCCGGCGTAGAGCGCGGCCTGGGGATGCTCTTCCAGGGCCTCCCACAATTCGTCCAGGGACCGCGGCAGCAGTACCGGCCTCACTGCTCAACTCCCTCCAGGCGGCGGGCTGCGGCCGCCACCGCGTCCACGATCTTCTGGTAGCCGGTGCAGCGGCAGAGGTTGCCGGACAGGCCGCGGCGGATCTCCTCCCGGTCGGGACGGGGATTGCGCTGCAAGAGGTCACGCGCGGCCAGGACCATGCCCGGGGTACAGAAGCCGCACTGCACCGCCCCATGCTCCACGAAGGCCTCCTGCAAGGGGTGCAGGCGGCCTTCCGCGGCCAGGCCCTCGATGGTGAGCACCTCGCGGCCCTGCAACTGCGCGGCCAGCATCAGGCAGGCCAGGCGGGTCACGCCGTCCACCACGATGGTGCAGGCGCCGCACTCGCCCGCACCGCAGGCCTCCTTGGTGCCGGTGAGACCCAGCTCGCCACGCAGGAGGTCCACCACCCGCTGGTCCGGCGCAGTCTCCAGACGCACGGGCCGACCGTTGAGCACGAACTCAAGCTGCACGGGACTCCTCCAGGGCCATGAGCACCCGCTCCGGGGTGAGGGGATAGACCACCGCCTCCAGACCGCAGGCATCGGCCACCGCCGCCCCCACTGCGGGCAGCACCCCGCCGGTGGGCATCTCCCCGAGACCCTTGGCGCCGAAGGGACCGGCCTCCTCGAAGGTCTCCACGGTCAGGGTCTCCATGTCGGGCAGGTCCAAGGCGGTGGGGACGAGGTAGGTGGCCAGATCCGGGGTCTGGATGCGGCCCTCTTCGCTGGGCATGTCCTCCCACAGGGCGTAGCCCAGGCCCTGGGCCACGCCTCCCTGCACCTGCTGCTCCAATAGCTGGGGGTTGAGTACGCGGCCGGCGTCGCACACGGTGAGGAAACCCCTCACCTCCACCTGGCCGGTGAGGCGGTCCACCTCCACCGCGGCCACCTGCACCCCGAAGGAATACACGCAATGAGGCAGGCCGTGCAGTTGCAGGGCCGGGTCATCGCTGGGGCGCTCCTGGGATACCGGAGCGCGGTGGTAGGTCTCCACCCGGCGCTCCTCTGGAGACAGATCCCGGACCAACTCCGCCAGCGGCACCTCGGCGCGGCCGTCCCTCGCCCGCACCACCCCTGGGGCCAGCTCCAGCTCGCCGGGCTCCGCCCCCAGCCGCGCCGCAGCCCGGACCAGCAGCCGCGCCTTGAGCTCGTGGGCCGCCTCGGCCAGGGCCACGCCGTAGGTGAAGGTGGTGCGGCTGGCCGAGGAGGAGCCGCTGGGCAGGGTGCGGGCGGTGTCGGGCATGACCAGCTCCATGCCCTCCACCGGCTGGTGCAAGAGGTGGGCCGCGATGTGCAGGTAGGTGGAGGCGTTGCCCTGGCCCATGTCGGCCACCCCGCAGTAGACCCGCAGGCGGCCCTCCGGGTCCATCTCCAGGACGGCGCGGCCCTCGTCCGGGACCACCGGGCCGTAACCCACCGCGTGCATCACCACCGCCAGGCCCACGCCGCGGAGCCTGTGCCGGGGGGCGGCGGCCTTCCACTGCCGCCGCTGCGCCCACAGGGGGTGAGTGGACACCCGCTCCAGGCACTCGGCCAGGCCCATGGCCCGGGGCATGGAGACCATGGCCGGAGACTGCTCCCCCGGCCGCAGCAGGTTGCGGCGGCGCAGCTCCAGGGGGTCCAGCTCCAGACGCCGGGCCAGGCGGTCCAGGGTCAGCTCCAGGGCCGCCACCACCTGGGGCACCCCGAAGCCGCGGAAGGCCCCGCTCACCGGGTTGTTGGTATAGACCGCCCGGGTGTGCAGCTCGGCGTGGGGGATGCGATAGGGGCCGCCGGCGTGCTCCAGGCCCAGGGTCATCACCACTCCGCCCAGGTGGTCGTAGGGGCCGGTGTCGTAGAGCGCATCCACCACCAGGGCCTGCAGCCGCCCCCGGCGGTCGGCCCCCAGGCGGCAGCGGATGCGTACGGGGTGGCGCTTGGGGCTGGCCAGGAAGCTCTCCTCCCGACTGAGCCACATCTTCACCGGCCGGCCCGGACAGGCCAAGGCGGCCAAGCCCAACAGGCTCTGCACCGAGACCCCGTCCTTGCCCCCGAAGCCGCCGCCCAGAAAAGGCGCCACCACCCGCACCCGTTCCAGCTCCAGGCCCAGGGCCTCGGCCACCTCGGCCCGGTCGCGGAATGGGGTCTGGGTGGAGGCGGTGATCTTCAGGGTGCCGTCGTTCTCCAGCACCGCCCAGCCGCACTCGGTCTCCAGGTAGGCGTGCTCCTGGCGCGGCAGGTGGTAGGTGGCCTCCACCACAACCTCGCAGTCGGCCAGGGCCGCCTCGCCTTGGCCCTTGACCAGGTGCCCCTCCAGGAGCAGGTTGCCGTGCGGGTGGTCCTCGTGGACCAGGGGGGCCTCCGGGTGCAGGGCTTCCTCTGGGTCGAACACTCCGGGCAGGGGCTCCAGCTCCAGCTCCACCGCGGCGATGCCCCTGGCCAGGGCCTGGGGGTCCTCGGCCACCACCAGGGCCACCGCGTCCCCACAGTGGCGCACCTTGTCGTCCACCAAGACAGGCTGGTCCCTGCGTACCACCCCTTGGCGGTTGCTGCCCTCGATGTCACGGTGGGTGAGTACCGCCACCACCCCCGGCACCGCCCGTGCGGCCTCGGTTCGCACCGCCTTCAGCCGCGCGTGGGGCACGCCCGCCTGCCTCACCCCGGCCCAGAGCATGTCCGGGGCGTAGTAGTCGGCGGCGTATCGCTCACGCCCGGTCACCTTGGCTGGTGCGTCCTGTCGGAGAAAGCTCTCTCCCAGGTGCGGCACCCTGCTCCGCGAGGACACGATCAAACCCCCTTTCCGCAGGCACACCTGTTTGGGCCTGAGCATACCTCTGGCGGTAAGCACGGTCAATCCGCCTCGCCGGAGGAGATTTGCCCCTCATCCGGGAGGATGGTATCTTCGCCCATGAGGCCGGCGCCGATTGGTCACATTCCCGAAGTCTCGTATGCCATGCCTGTCACCACGCCCTCAGCCGCCAGCGAGATCCCCGCCGCCACCCTCACCCTGCCCATAACCCCGGCCTCGCTCGCCCCGGCGCGGGAGTTCGTGGAGCACTGGAGCCGGGAGGCGGGCCTGGAGGACGCGGTGCTGCGCCGCTTCGTGTTCGCCGCCTCCGAGGTGGTGGAGGCGGTGGTGGTGCTGGCCCAGGAGAAGGGGGTGCAGGGGGAGATGCGCCTGGAGGCCCGGCCGGTGGAGGGCTGGATAACCCTGGACGTGTCCTTTCCCGCCGCCCTGCCCCTGGAGCCGGTGTTCGAGGAGGGCCAGGGCTCCCTGGAGCAACTGCCGGGCAAGAACCTGGCCCCGGAACACTTCTGGCGCCACGTGGTGGCCGAGTGGGTGGACAGCGCCAGTTGGCGCCAGCACTGGCGCACCAAGACCATCCGCCTCACCCAGTACGCCCGCCCCGGGGGCAGCCCCACCCAGCTCTACTTCCTGGGCCTCAAGCCCCGCGCCCTGGAGGACCTGGCCTTATACGAGGTAGGAGACGCGGTGGTGGCGGCCTCCCCCCGCCTGCGCAGCGCCTTCCGCCTCACACCCCAGAGCGCCTTCGTGCTGCGCCTGGCCGACGGCAGCCGGAGCGTGCGCGAGATCTACCGTGCCTACCTGGAACGCTTCGGCCTGGTACATCCCCAGGTGGTGGGGGCGCTGGTGGAGGAGCTGGCCGCCAAGGGGCTGTTGANNCTGGGCCGTTCCCTCCTGAGCGAGACAGAAGGGAAACAGGGCCGCAGGCGCCTGCTNTNCCGCCTGCTGGCCTTGCAGTACTCCCTGCCCCATCCCGACCGCCTGGTGGAGCAGGCCGCCCGCTGGCTGGGCTGGGCCTATACCCCCCAGGCGGGCCTGGTCTGGCTGGCCCTCGTCCTCCTGTCCATACCCCTGGTGTGGGGCAACGCCCAGTGGGCGGCCGGCTTCGTCCTGCGCCTGGACCTGCTGGCGGCACACCTGGGAGTGTGGGGGGTGGTGGTGCCGCTGCTGCTCCTCAACCTGCACATCCTGCTGCACGAGCTGTCCCACTGCATCGTCTGCAAGCGCCTGGGCGGACGCATCCACGCCCTGGGGGTGGTCTTCTACTATGGACTATGGACTGATATGCCCCTTCGCCGACACCACCGAGGCCTGGGGCTTCCCCAACCGCTGGCACCGGGCCATGGTCTCCCTGGCCGGCGTGGCCTGCGACCTGCTCATGGCCTGTGCCTACGGCTGGGCCCACGTGGGCGCCCTGGCCCTGGGCTGGGAGGGAACAGCCGGCCTCTGCGGGGTGATGAGCGGCATCATCTTCTATTCCGGCATGATGAACCTCATGCCCCTGCTGGAGACCGACGGCTACTACGCCCTCAGCGACATCCTGGACATGCCCAACCTCAGGAGCCGCTCCTGGCAATACCTGAAGGCCCT
>MTPE01000132.1 GCA_002011835.1 Desulfarculaceae bacterium JdFR-95
ATAACCGGGGCCATCAAGCTGGCCAGCAACGAGAACCCCTTGGGCCCCTCGCCCAAGGCGGTGGAGGCCATGCGCCGGGCCCTGGGCGAGCTGCACCGCTACCCGGACGGGGCGGGCTACGAGCTGCGCCAGGCCCTGGCACGCCGCTTCGGGGTGCGCTTCTCCCAGACCGCCATCGGCAACGGCTCGGACGAGATCATCGAGTTCCTGGCCCGGGCCTTCATCCGCCCCGGTCTGGAGGCGGTGGCGGCGGCGCCTTCGTTCCTCATGTACTCCAAGCTGGTGCAGGTGGCGGGGGGGCGGCTGCGCGAGGTGCCGCTGAAGGACTTCCGCATCGACCTGGAGGCCATGCGCCAGGCCATCACCCCCCGGACGCGGCTGGTGTTCGTGAACAACCCCGACAACCCCGCCGGCACCGCCCTCACCCGCCAGGAGCTGGCCGAGTTCTTGGATCAGGTGCCGCCGGGGGTGCTGGTGGTGCTGGACGAGGCTTACATAGACTTTGCCACCGACCCGGAAGTGGCCCGGGGCGAGGAGTTCCTGGAGCACGACACCCCGGTGGTGGTGATGCGCACCTTCTCCAAGAGCGCGGGCCTGGCGGGGCTGCGCATCGGCTATGCTTTGGCCCCGGAGGAGGTGATCGCGGCCTTCGACCGCGTGCGCCAGCCCTTCAACACCTCCACCCTGGCCCAGGTGGGGGCCCTGGCCGCCCTGGAGGACCACGAGTTCCTGGAGCGCACCCGCCGCCTGGTGCAGGAGGGNNTGGCGGCCTTCTACGCCTGTTTCCAGGAGCTGGGNCTGTTCTACGTGCCCAGCCAGGCCAACTTCGTGCTGGTGCGCATCGGGCCGCGGGCGGGGGAGGTGGCCGAGGCCCTATTGCGGCGGGGGGNGATCGTGCGGCACATGGGTTCCTATCGCCTGCCGGAGTTTTTGCGCATCAGCGTGGGGCTGCCGGAGGAGAACGCCCGCTTCATGCGCGAGCTGCGCGCGGTGCTCGCAGGGGAGGACTAGGGCGGTGGTGGTGACCATCGACGGACCCAGCGGGGCGGGCAAGTCCACGGTGGCGCGGGCCCTGGCCGCGGAGCTGGGCTTCGCCTACCTGGACACCGGGGCCTTGTATCGCGCCGTGGCCCTGGGGGCCTCCTGGGCGGGCTGGGAGGACGAGGACGACCCCGCGGTGGTGGAGGCCCAGCTCACCCGCCTGGAGGTGGAGGCCCGTCCCGAGGGAGGNCGTTTCCTGGTGCTGTTGGACGGGGCCGAGGTGGAGCCCTTCATNCGCAACGAGCACATCGGGGGCATTGCCAGCCGTCTGTCGGCCCTGGCTCCGGTNCGGGCCTATCTGCTGGAGGTACAGCGGCGGGCGGCCGCCGCGGGCGACCTGGTGGCCGAGGGTCGGGACATGGGTACGGTGGTGTTCCCGGAAGCCGAGGTGAAGTTCTTCCTCACCGCCGACGATGCCGAGCGGGCGCGGCGGCGCTGGCTGGAGCTACGCCAGAGGGACCCGGGGCTGACCCTGGAGGCGGTGGCCGCCGAGCTCGCCGCGCGGGACGAGCGAGATTCTTCCCGCAAGATCAGCCCGTTGCGTCCGGCACCCGATGCGGTGATCGTGGACAGCACCTCTCTCAGCGTGGAGGAGGTGGTGGCGCGCATGAAGGAGGTGGTGCACAAGTTTGTTTCCCGGTCTTGAGAGGGCCAATCTGCGCTTGTTTTCCCCTTGCCTTTCTGGTACTAAGACATAGCTTTCGTTGGGAGGCATCCGTCCCTGGCTGGCGGCGGCATGGGGCCGCCCGGGCGGGGCGGTGCGTTTTTAGTTTCAACCCCAAACCTCATGCAACATGGTGACCAAGGTGACTGACGAACCCAAACCCCAGACCGAGACCCAGAACCAGCAGGAGTCCCCTTCTCCGGCCGCGGCCCCCGAGGCTCCGGCCGCCCAGTCCGCGGAGGAGAGCGCGGCCCAGCCCGCAGCGGACAGCGAGGCCCAGGCCGCGGCTCCGGCCGAGCCGTCTTCCGCGCCGGAACCCGAGGCCAGCCCTCAGGCGGCCGAGGAGGAGGAAGACATCAGCCCGGAGGAGATGGCCCGGCTCATCGACCAGTCCTTCCAGACCATCCAGGAAGGCGAGGTGGCCCGGGGCAAGATCGTGGCCATCGAGAACGACTACGTGGTGGTGGACATCGGCTACAAGTCCGAGGGTCAGATACCCATCCGGGAGTTCATGGACAGCGACGGCAACCTCCAGGCCGAGGTGGGCCAGGAGGTGGACGTGCTCCTGGAGCGGGCCGAGGACGAGGACGGTATCATCATCTTGTCCCGCGAAAAGGCGGCCAAGATCAAGGTCTGGGACGAGATCAGCCGCGTGTACAACGAAGACGGCGTCATCACCGGCACCATCGTGGGCCGGGTCAAGGGCGGCATGAGCGTGGACATCGGCGTGCCCGCCTTCCTGCCCGGCTCCCAGGTGGACCTGCGCCCGGTGCGCAACCTGGACGCCCTCATCGGCCAGACCTTCCAGTTCAAGATCCTCAAGTTCAACAAGAAGCGCAGCAACATCGTGCTTAGCCGCCGCGTGCTCCTGGAGAAGGAGCGCGAGGAGAAGAAGCGCGAGACCCTCAAGATCCTGGAAGAGGGCCGCGTGATGGAGGGCGTGGTCAAGAACATCACCGACTACGGGGTGTTCGTGGACCTGGGCGGCATCGACGGCCTGCTGCACATCACCGACATGAGTTGGGGCCGGGTCAACCACCCCTCGGACATGTTCTCCATCGGCGACAAGATCACGGTCAAGGTGCTGCACTTCGACCGCGAGCGCGAGCGGGTGAGCCTGGGCCTCAAGCAGCTCAAGGAGGACCCCTGGAAGCACGCGGCCGAGAAGTACCCCGTGGGCACCCGGGTGCAGGGCCGGGTGGTGAGCCTGGCCGACTACGGCGCCTTCGTGGAGGTGGAGGAAGGCGTGGAGGGCCTGATCCACGTCTCGGAGATGTCCTGGACCCGCAAGGTGCGCCACCCCTCCAAGGTGGTGCAGGTGGGCGACATCGTCGAGGCCGTGGTCCTCAGCATCAACCCCGAGGCCAAGCGCATCTCCCTGGGCATGAAGCAGGTGGAGCCCAACCCCTGGGACGTGATCGCCGAGAAGTACCCCGTGGGCACCACCATCGAGGGCAAGGTCAAGAACATCACCGACTTCGGCATCTTCATCGGCATCGACGAGGGCATCGACGGCCTGGTCCACATCTCCGACATCTCCTGGACCAAGCGCATCAAACACCCCAGCGAGCTGTTCAAGAAGGGTGACGAGGTGCAGGCGGTGGTGCTCAACATCGACCGGGAGAACGAGCGCTTCAGCCTGGGCATCAAGCAGTTGCAGCCCGACCCCTGGGAGGAGATCCCCTACAAGTACCAGGTGGGCACCAAGGTNACCGGCACTGTGACCAACGTCACCGACTTCGGCGTCTTCGTGGAGCTGGAGGAGGGCATCGAGGGCCTGATCCACGTCTCCGAGATCAGCCAGGAGAAGATCAAGACCCCGGTGGGCATGTTCGAGGTGGGCGACACCGTGACCGCCAAGGTGGTGTCGGTCTCCCGCCGCGAGCGCAAGATTGGGCTGTCCCTGCGCCGCCTGGAGGAGGAGAGCGACCGCGCCGCCTACCGCGAGTACCTCAACACCACCCAGGCCGCCACCAGCAGCCTGGGCGAGCAGCTCAAGCAGGCCCTGGGCCGCCAGAGTGAGCAGGCCCAGAAGGACGAGGACGAGCAGGAGTAAGCTCGTCAGCTCCGCCACCCGCGGCGGTGCGAAAAGGTGCCCCGGCGCCGGGGGCCATGTGGCCACAAGCCACAGGGCCGTGAGGGAGGCGCCCGGCGCAGGAAGGGGTGGCTGTGGGACGCCGCTGCGGGCAACCCCCAAGGCCGGCGAGGAGCAGGCAGGGGGCCGCAGAGGGCGGGGGCGGAGAGGGCGAGGGCCGGACACCCCAGGGGCGGAGCCGGCCGAAGGCGGAGGCGACAGGGGGCGGGGCGGGCGCGGGCCGCCCTCGAGGGACCACCCCGGCGGGCCTTCCCGGCATGAGGCCGGGAAGCGAGGATGACTGAGCCATGCCCAAGCGCAACCTGGCCGCGGCCATCGGCATTTCCCTGTTGATCGTGGCCCTGTTCGCGGTGGTGGTGGCCTTGGTGGGCCGGGGGAAGGCCCCGACCTGGTGGGGCACCAAGAAGGTGGGGGTGGTGGAGCTCTCCGGCACCATCGAGGACCCCACCGAGGTACTTGAGGCCCTGCGCGACTTCGGCCACGACCCCAAGATCGCGGCGGTGGTGTTCCGGGTCAACTCCCCCGGCGGCGGGGTGGCGGCCAGCCAGGAGATCTACCGCGAGATCCTGCGCCTGAAGAAGAAGAAGCCGGTGGTGGCCTCTCTGGGTGAGGTGGCTGCCAGCGGCGGCCTCTATGTAGCCAGCCCCTGCACCAAGATCGTGGCCAACCCCGGCACCATCACCGGCTCCATCGGGGTGATCACCACCCTGCCGGACCTGAGCCAGCTGCTGCAGAAGATTGGTATCCGCCTGCAGGTGATCAAGACCGGCCGCCTCAAGGCCACCGGCCAGATCGACCGCCCCCTCACCCCCGAGGAACGGGCCATGCTGCAACGCCTGAGCCGCGAGATATACGACCAGTTCGTGCGCGACCTGGCCCGCGCCCGGCGCATCCCCGAGGCGCGGGTGCGCGCCTTCGCCGACGGCCGGGTGTTCAGCGGGGCCCAGGCCAAGGAGCTGGGCCTGGTGGACCGGCTGGGCAACTACTACGACGCCGTGAACCTGGCCGCCCGCCTGGGCGGGATCGAGGGCCGGCCCGAGCTGGTCTATCCCGGCGAGGAGGAGGGGGGCTGGCTGCGACGCCTGCTGGAGGAGGGGGCCCAGGCCCTGGCCCGGGCCTTGGCCGCCCAGCTCGCCCAGGCGCCCCGCCTGCAATACCTCTACCGCCCCGGCGCCGCCCGGCCCTGAGGCCGCGCCGCGGGCCGTGATCCCGGCACTTCCAAACCAAGGGTGGAGTCATGGAGCGTGTCCCGGAAAAGGCGGCACCCGCAGGAACGAGACGCCTGCCGCGTGGCCCGGTGGGGGGACTTCTGGCCCCCTGGGCGGGGTTGAAGCTGCTGGCCGGCCAACCGCGGTTGTGGTGGCTGTGTCTGGGGCCCTTCCTGATCAACCTGGGTCTGTTCGTTCTGTTCTTCTGGTTGGGCTATGGTCACCTCCAGAGCTGGGTGAGCCAGTTGGTGCCGGATTCGCAGCAGTGGTGGTGGCAGGCCCTGGCCTGGCTGCTGATGTTGCTGTTGGTACTCACCCTGCTTTTGGTGGAGGTGTATCTGTTCGTGGTGGTAGGGCGGGTGGTGGCGGCGCCCTTCCTGGAGCTGCTCACCCGGCGGGTGGAGCGCCTGAGTGGGGTGGAGGGCTGGCCCCGGGAGCCGGGGGTATTGGCCAGCATGGGGCGGGCCTTGGGGCACGGCCTGGTGCGTCTGGGTCTGTTCGGGTCGGTGATGCTCCCCCTGTGGCTGCTGGGGCTATTCCTGCCTGGTTTGGGCAGCCTGGTGGCCTCGTTGCTGGCCTGGGTGATCACCTGTTTCTTCCTCGCGGGGGAGTTCCTGGACTATCCCCTGGAGCGGCGGGGGCTCTCCTTCTGGGGCAAGCTGGGCTACGTGCGCCGTCTGGGGC
>MTPE01000134.1 GCA_002011835.1 Desulfarculaceae bacterium JdFR-95
GAACCGGCTATGACGAGCACCCTGGGCAGGGACATGAGGGTTGTCTCCTCGCTGGCATCCAAGTGAACCGTGACTCAAGATGTCGGGCCAGGCGGCGGGAGGGGACGGCTGGAGCCACAAGGCAGGCGGTTTTGCGCCATTCCCTACGCCGGTGCTAACCGGATCAGGTTCGAGGGGTTGCCCCGCCCGCTCCGGCGAGGCTCTCAGCCCATCGCTTCCGGCACCCCCTGGCTCGACTCTATAGCCTAGCAGTCACCTCAGGGGGCGTCAACGCGGGCGGGAGGGGCACCTGTCTCCCTGAGCGGGTGGGTCGGAGTCAGAGGCGAGGGGAACAAGCACCTCCGGCCCCCTCGGCTTGACGGCCCCGGCCCGGCCTCTTTATAGTGGGCCAGAGGGAGCCCCACGGCCGAGTTTTGCCGGGCCGAGGGGCTGTTTAGGGTGGAGGCAGACGTCCGGAGCCAGGATGCCGGGCGGCCAGGGAGGCCCATGAACCTCAGCGCACCGCTGGCCTGGCTGGGCCGGGTCACCATACGTTTCGTGGAAGAGGCGGGGGAGATCCTCCTGCTGCTGATCCAGACCGCCTTGTGGCTGCTACGCCCCCCCTTCCGTTTCCGCTTGGTGCTGCGCCAGATGGAGTTCGTGGGGGTGCGCTCCTTCAACGTGGTCTTCCTCACCGGGGTGTTCACCGGCGGGGTGTTCGCCCTGCAGACCTATCACGGCTTCTCCTTGTTCGGGGCCGAGAGCCTGGTGGGCAGCACCGTGGCCCTGGCCCTCACCCGCGAGCTGGGTCCGGTGCTCACCTCGCTCATGGTCACCGGCCGCGCGGGCAGCGCCATGGCCGCCGAGCTGGGCACCATGCGGGTCACCGAGCAGATCGACGCCCTGTACGTCATGGCGGTCAACCCCGTCCAGTACCTGGTGCTGCCCCGGGTGCTGGCCGCGGTGTTCATGCTGCCGGTGCTGACCATCATCTGCGACTTCGTGGGCATCGTGGGCGGCTACCTGGTGGGGGTCAAGGTGCTGGGCATCAACGAGGGCATATTCATCGCCAAGATCATCGAGTATCTGGAGGTGGCCGACATCACCATGGGGCTGGTCAAGGCCTCCTTCTTCGGGCTGATTCTGTCCCTGATCGGCTGCTACAAGGGCTTCTACACCACCGGCGGCGCCGAAGGGGTGGGCCGGGCCACCACCCAAGCCGTGGTCCTGGCCAGCGTGCTGATCCTGGCCGCGGACTACGTGCTCACCGCCATCATGTTCTAGAGAGGGCCATGGCCGAGGCGGGTGACCACATAATCGAGCTTCGGGGTGTGTACAAGTCCTTCGGGGCCCAGGCCGTGCTGCGGGGGGTGGACCTGGCGGTGCCCACCGGCCGCATCACCGTGATCATCGGCCGCTCCGGCAGCGGCAAGAGCGTGATGCTCAAGCACATGATCGGGCTCATCAAGCCCGACCGGGGCCAGGTGCTGGTGGCGGGAGAAGACCTGGCGGCCATGGACGACCGCCAGCTTAACCGGGTGCGCCGCCGCTTCGGCATGCTGTTCCAGGACGCGGCCCTGTTCGACTCCATGACCGTGTTCGACAACGTGGCCTTTCCTTTACGCGAACACACCCGGCTGGGCAAGGAGGAGATCCGCCGCATCGTGCGCCAGAAGCTGGAGCTGGTGGGGCTAAAGGGGGTGGAGTACAAGATGCCCAACCAGCTCTCCGGCGGCATGCGCAAGCGGGTGGGNCTGGCCCGGGCCATCGCCCTGGACCCGGAGATCATCCTGTTCGACGAGCCCACCACCGGCCTGGACCCGCCCCTGGCCGACGCCATCAACGACCTGATCATCGACACCCAGCGCCGCCTGGGGGTGACCGCGGTGGTGATCAGCCACGACATCGCCGGGGCCTACAAGGTGGGGCACAAGATCGCCATGCTCTACCAGGGCCGCATCATCGCCCAGGGCACCCCCGAGCAGATCCAAAACTGCGACGACCCGGTGGTGCAGCAGTTCATCCACGGCCGCTCCCAGGGCCCCATGGAGGTACTGTGAACCAGGGCTTAGCACCACCTGCGGCTTGGGTTATACTGGGGCCGGGCCCCCGGCCCCCTGCTGAGGGATGCGCTTATGTCCACTGAGGTCAAAGTCGGCATCTTCGTGCTGATCGGACTGGCGGTGCTGGCCTACATGACCGCCCGCCTGGGCAAGCTGCAGTTCGGCGAGCCGCCCGGTTACACGGTCTGGACCGTGTTCGACAACGTCACCGGCCTCAAGAAGGGCGCCCCGGTGGAGATGGCCGGCATCCAGATCGGCAAGGTCAAGGACATAACCCTGTTCCACGACCGCGCCCGGGTGTCCATGCTCATCGACCCCCAGGTGTCCCTGGCCGCGGACAGCACCGCCTACATCCGCACCCGGGGGGTGTTGGGCGACAAGTACGTGGCCATAAGCCCCGGCAGTCCCGGCGCCCCCCGCCTCAAGGACGGCCAGCAGCTCACCCGCAGCCGGGTGCCGGTGGACCTGAGCGAGGTCATGGACCGCATCGGCGACATCGCCGCCGACATCAAGACCCTCACCGCCTCCCTCAAGGTCTCCCTGGGCTCGCCGGAGAGCCAGCGCAACATCAAGGAGGCCCTGGCCAACATCCGCGAGATCACCGCCTCGCTCAAGGAGCTGGTGGCCGACAACAAGGGCCGCCTCAACCAGGTGATCCGCAACCTGGAGCGCTTCACCCGCGACCTGAGCCAGATCAGCGCCGACAACAAGGACGACCTGCGTATCACCATCCGCAACTTCCGCCGCCTGAGCGACAAGCTGGACCGCACCATCGTGGCCCTCACCTCGGTGGCGGAGAAGATCGACCAGGGCCGCGGCACCCTGGGCGCCCTGGTCAACGAGCGCCAGACCATCGACGACCTCAACGCCACCCTGGCCTCGCTCAAGGAGATCGCACGCAAGATAAACCAGGGCCAGGGCACCCTGGGCAAGCTGGTCAACGACGACACCACGGTGACCAAGATCGACGAGGCCCTCACCGGCATCAACGACTACCTGAGCCGGGCCGACGCCTGGCGGGTGTACGTGGACTACCGCGGGGAATACCTCATGCGCCAGGGCGCCCTGCGCAGCACCCTCAACCTGCGCCTGCAGCCCAAGGCCGACAAGTTCTACCTCCTGGGGCTGGTGGCCGACCCCGTGGGCCGCCGCACCGAAAAGGAGACCACCACCACGGTCTGGCAGGGGGGCACCTCCTGGCAGCGGCGGGAGAAGGTGGTCACCATCGACAAGGACGAGCTCAAGTTCAACGCCCAGATCGGCAAGCGCTTCCACGACCTGGTGGTGCGGGCCGGTATCCTCAGCTCCTCTGGCGGCTTCGGCCTGGACTACTACCTGTGGGACGACAGCCTGCGCTTCACCTTCGAGGCCTACGACTTCCGCACCGACGAGAACCCCCACCTCAAGTTCGCCGCCGACTACCTGTTCTGGAAGTATTTCTACGTCACCGCGGGCATGGACGACTTCCTGAGCGAGGAGGACCAGTCCACCTTCTTCCTGGGGGCGGGGGTGAACTTCTTCGACGACGACCTCAAGTTCCTCCTGTCCAGCGCCCCGCGCCCCTAGAACAGGGACGCAAGGGTCTCTCCCGGTCCGAGGGAGAGCGACCAGGCCGGGCGGACAACGGGCGCAAGAAACGCCGCACCTGGTATCCCCGGCGAGGAGGGAGGACGGGATGTGAACCAGAATGGGGGTCTTCATGGGCGTGTCGCTGGGACAACCGCTATGTGTGAGGCCCTGGGTCTGGAGGATCCCGGAGTGGTGGCGGTGGTGGGCTCGGGGGGTAAGACCACCTTGCTGCAGGCCCTGGCCCGTGAGCTGGCCGCCACCGGCCAGAAAGTGGTGCTGACCACCACCACCCACATCTACCCTCCCCCCGCCGGGCTGAGCGGAGAGCCCTGGATGCTGGGTCGTCTGCTGCCCCGCACCGGCGAGCTGGCCGACCACCTGCGTCCCGGCCGGCCCCTGGTGGTGGCCGGCGGCTACACCCCTGCAGGCAAGCTGAGCGGACTGACCCCGGAGCAGGTGGAGGCCCTGGCCCAGCCGGATGTATGGGTGCTGGTGGAGGCCGACGGTGCTGCGCGCCGCCCGCTCAAGGCCTGGGCCGAGTGGGAGCCGGCCGTGCCTTCCTGTGCCGCCTGGCTGGTGGTGGTGGCCGGGGCCGCGGGTCTGGGCCGGCCCTTGGAGGAGCGCTGGGTGCATCGCGCGCAGCGCTTCGCCCACGCCGCCGGCCTGACCCTGGGCGCTCCGATTACTCCTCAGGCCCTGGCCCGCGTGCTCACCGGCTCTGATGGGCCCCTGCGCGCCTGGCCCCCGGAGCGCCCCGCCCTGTGTCTGCTCAACCAAACCGACGCCATCAGCCCCCGCCAGCGGGACGAGCTGGCTGCCGCCCTGCACCACGCCAACCAGGGGCTCCCCCCCCACGCCCCGCGTTACCAGCGCCTGCTTTGGGGCCGGCTGCGCTGGGGCAAGCTGGGACCCCTGTAGTGACGGGGGGAACCTGGTATAGTAGAGTTGCCCGAAGAACAGGGGAGCAGTGGAGATGAGACGAGCCCTGAACATCCTGGTGGTGGCGGCCCTGGTGCTGGCCACGGGCTGCGCCATGCGGGCCGAGACCGAACTCAAGAAACTCAAAGTGGGCATGACCCAGGCCGAGGTGGAGAAGGTCCTGGGCAAACCGGTGAGCACCAAGTGCGTGCGCTTCCCCGCCTACCAGCGTGACTACCTGGTGTGGGAATACATGATGGTGCCGGAGCGCAAGCTGGTCTGCCCCAGCGAGGGCGCGGCCCGCATCCTCTCCGGCGTGGCCACCCTGGGGCTCAGCGAGATCGCCTGGACCCACGCCCAGGCCAAGCCCCATTGGGTCTATTTCCTGGACGGCATCATGGTCTACGCCGGCCTGGGGTTCGACTGCTCCCAGCCCAACACCTGCACCATACACGAACAAGGGAGCGACCTGAGCTGCCGCTAGAGTCGCCACGACCATCCATGAGCAAGGAACCAGAGCAAAAAGCCAACGACTCGGGAGACACAGAACCCGCCGCGGCCCTGGCCAGCGGTACCCCCTTCGCCGACTTCGACTTGCCCGAGCCCCTGCTGCGGGGCCTGCACGCGTCGGGCTACCGGCGCTGTACCCCCATCCAGGACCAGGCCATACCCCTGGCCCTGGCGGGAAAGGACGTGGCCGGCGAGGCCCAGACCGGCACCGGCAAGACCGCCGCCTTCCTGGTGCCCATCTTCGCCCACATGCTGCGGCGACGAAAGAAAGGACGCCGCCNCCGCCGCCCCGAGACCCTCATCATCTCCCCCACCCGCGAGCTGGCCCTGCAGATATACCAGGACGCCAAGGCCATCGGNCGCTACTGCGACTTCCGCATGGTGGCGGTGTTCGGCGGCGTGGGCTACCGCAAACAGGCCGAGGCNCTCAAGCAAGGGGCCGACATCGTGGTGGCNACCCCGGGACGGCTGATCGACTACACCAAGCAGGGCGTCTTCGACCCCAAGGGCATCCGGCATCTGGTGATCGACGAGGCAGACCGCCTGTTCGACATGGGCTTCGTGGCCGACCTGCGCTGGATCCTGCGTCGCCTGCCTCCCTACGACCGGCGCCAGTCCATGCTGTTCTCCGCCACCTTGGGCTGGCGG
>MTPE01000276.1 GCA_002011835.1 Desulfarculaceae bacterium JdFR-95
GGGGCGCCTGAGCCGGTGTACGGTGTGCGTGGGCCGGCGGGTGCTGGAGCTGGCCCGGGAGGAGGACCGCCTGCCGTCGGCGCGCCTGCGCCTGATCTACAACGGCGTGGACACCGCCCGCTTTCGGCCCGACCCGCAGCAGCGCCGGCGGGTGCGCCGCGAGCTGGGCCTGGGGCAGGGGCCGGTGCTGATCAGCGTGGGGCGCCTGGCGCCGGAGAAAGACCAGGGCCTGCTCCTGCTGGTGGCCGCGGTGCTGGAGGGGGTCACGCTGCTTTTGGTGGGCGAGGGGCCCCTGCGCCCCCGCCTGGAGCGGTTGGCCGCGGAGCTGGGGTTGGGGGAGCGGGTGCGGCTGCTGGGCGAGCGCGAGGACGTGGAGCGCCTGCTGGCCGCGGCGGACGTGTTCGTGCTCAGCTCGCGCAGCGAGGGCGTGCCCAAAGCCATGTTGGAGGCCATGGCCGCGGGCCTGCCCGTGGTGGCCACCGCGGTGGGCGGGGTGCCGGAAGTGGTGGTGCCGGGCCGGACAGGGCTTTTGGTGTCCGGCGGCCGGGGCGAGGAGCTGGTGCGGGCGGTGGCGGAGCTGCTGGCCGACCCCGCGCGGGCCCGGGCCATGGGCCGGGCCGGCCGGCGGCGGGTGGAGGAGCGCTTCAGCCTGGAGGCCATGCTGGCGGCCTATGCCGCCCTCTACCGCGAGCTTACCGGACGGGAGGCGGGGCCGTGGAGTTGAGTTACGTGATCATCACCTACAACGACGCCGCCCGTCTGCCGCGGGCCCTGGCCTCGGCCGCCCTGGCCGCGGCGGCCTCGGGGATGGACTACGAGATCCTGGTGGTGGACAATGGCTCGCGCGACCACACCCCGCAGGTGCTGGCCGCCTTCGGGGAGGTCCTGGGGCCGCGGCTGGTGAGCATTCCCCTCTCCCGCAACACCGGCACCACCTACTCGCGCAACCTGGCCCTGCGCCGCGCGCGGGGGGAGCTGATCTGCGTGCTGGACTCGGACGCCGAGATCCTGGACCACGACCTGCGGCCGGTGGCGGCCCTGCTGCGGGAGGTGCCCCGGGTGGGCATCGTGGGCCCGCGCATTCTGCTGCCGGACGGCTCCACCTACGACTCGGCCAAGCGCCTGTTCACCCTGGGGGACAAGCTGCTCAAGCTGCCGTCGGTGCTTTTGGGCCTGCCGCGGGTGAACCGCGACTGGTACCCCGATTTTCCCTTCACCCGCCTGCGCTGCGTGGACACGGTGATCAGTTGCTGCTGGTTCCTGCGCCGAGAGCTGGTGGCGCGGGTGGGCCTGCTGGACGAGCGCATATTCTACGCCCCCGAGGACGTGGACTACTGCCTGCGTACCTGGCAGGCGGGCTTGGCGGTGGTCTATTTTCCTTTCCTGCGCGTGCTGCACCACACCCGCCAGGTGAGCCACCGCCGGCCCCTGTCGCGCGCCGCGCTGAGCCACTTCTGGGGGATACTCTATTTCCTGCGCAAGCACGGCTATTGGTTCCGGCGGCGGCGGCCGGTGGAGCGCTGGATCGCGCCTCTGGCCCGGCGTCTGGACCCGGAGCTGGCCCGCTGGCAACGGCGCCACGGGCTGTGAGCGTGGGGTCGGCTCGCGTGGAGCCGACCCCGATCCAGGCTATCTCCCTTGGGCTTGTTTGAGCAGCTTGGCCGCTTCCTCACGTTCGGGGAAGGGCCGCTTCTGGGCCAGGGCCTTCCTGAGGGTGGCGCGGGCCTTGTCCATCTGCTTCAAGGCCAGATAGGTGGCACCTAGATGATAGAGGAAGGTGGGGTTGTCCGGCATCTGGCGCACCGCATCTTCCAGCTCCTGTTGCGCGCCCTGGTAGGCGCCGCGGTGGTAGAGCACCCAACCCATGGTGTCCAGGATGCGGGGGTCGCCCGGGGCCAGGCGCCGGGCCTGTTGGATGAGGGGCAGGGCCTGGTTGAGGTTCTTGTCCCCGCCCAGGCGGGTGAGCAGGTAGGCCAGGTTGTTCAGTGCGGGCACGTACTCTGGGTTCAGGCGCAGGGCGCGTTGATAATCCTGCCGTGCCTCCTCCAGACGCCCCAGTTTCTCGTAGGTGTCGCCGCGGGCCACCAGAGGGGCGGGATCACGCGGGGCCAGCTCTATGGCCTTGTCCAGGTTGCGGAGGGACTCCTTCAGCTTGCCCTGGGCGCGGGCCACTGCGGCCAGGCCCATGTAGGAGCCCACCAGGCGGGGGTCGATGGCCAGGGCGGCGCGGTATACCGCTGCGGCTTTGTCGTACTGGCGGCGCAACTGGTAGATGTCACCCAGCAGGTTGTGCAACAGCTCCTTGCGGCGGGCGCGGGGCAGGTGCTTCTTGACCAGGGCCACCGCCTCCTGGGGCTTGTTCTGGTCCAGGCGCAGGAGGGCCAGGCGTATGAGGGCGTCGATGTGATCGGGGTTGCGTTTGAGGGCCTGCTGGTAATACTCGGCGGCCTGGTCCCGTTGGCCGCGGGCCTGGTAGAGCAGGCCCAGGCGATAGTAGCCGGCGGCGGAGTTCGGCGCCTTCTCCACCAGAGTGCGGAAGTCGCGCTCGGCCTTGGTGAAGGCCTGCTGGCTGAGGTAGAGCTGGCCGCGCATCTCCAGGGCGGCCAGGTTGTCTGGCTCCAGGTCCAGGATGCGGTCGATCTGGTTCACCGCCTGCAGGAACTCACCCGCCTGGGCGTGGAGCTGGGCCAGCATGAAGCGGACGCGGGTGTTGCCGGGTTCGATCTTGATGGCTCTGAGCAGGTCGGCCTTGGCCAGCTGCATCTTACCCTGGGCGGCGAAGACCTGGGCCCGGCGGTAGAGGGCCTCGGGGTCCTCCGGGCGCAGGCGGATCACCTCGTTGAGGATGGCCTCGGCTGCCTCCAGGTCTCCCTGAGCCAGGCGCAAGCGCCCCTCCAGGATGCGCGCCGGGATGTTGCCGGGGAAGCGTTTCCTGACCTGGGCCAGGATACGTTGGGCCTCCTCCAGCTTGCCCTGCTCCAGGGCCAGCTCGGCCAGGGCGTTGCGCGGCACCGGCGAGTCGGGGGCGGCCTTGGCCGCTAGCTCCAGATAGGCACGCGCCTTGGGTATGTCGCCCTGGGCGGCATAGAAACGAGCCGTGAGCAAGGGCGGCCACATGGACTTGGGGAACAGGCGCACCGCCTCCAGGTAGAGCCGTTCGGCCTTGGCGGTCTGGCCGCTGGAGGCGTAGAGCTGGGCTTGGGCCAGGCGGAAGCGGGCCTCGTCGGGGAAGCGCTGGATCAGCTCCCGCAGGATCTTCTCCGCCCGTGCGGTCTGGCGCCGGCGGGTGAGCAGCTCCACCAGCATCAATTGCAGGCGTACCTCCTGGGGATGGCTGCGGGCCGCGTCCTCCAGGGCCCGGGTGGCCGCCTCCACCTTGCGCTGGTTGAGCAGCAGCTTGACCAGCAGCATACGCGGGGTGAGCAGCCTGGGGGCCAGGGAGATGGCCTTGCGCAGCTCCGCCTCGGCCAGGTCGGGACGGCCCTCCTGTAGGTGGAGCTGGCCCAACAGCACATGGATGTCGGCCCGTTTGGGAGCCAGCTCCTGGGCGCGGCGCAGGGACTCCACCGCCTTGGCGAAGTCCTGCTTCTGGCCGTAGGCCTGACCCTGCAGCACCAGGGCGTCCACGTCGTCGGGTTTCTTCTTCAGCACCAGGGCGGCCCGCTCCAGGGCCTCGTTGCTGCGTCCGGCCAACAGGGCGATCTGCCCCATGCGCACCTGGGCGTCCAGGTTGTCGGGATTGAGGGTCACCACGTTGAAGAACATGCGGTAGGCCTGGGCCAGCTCGCCCATCTTCAAATAGGTGAGAGCGAGGCGGTAGTGGACCTCTGGGTCGCGCGGTGCCTCCTTGAGCGCGTTGCGGAACTCCAGCTCGGCCTCGCGGAACTTGCCCTGGTCGTAATACTTCAGACCACGCTTCAGATATTCTTCCTTGCCCGCCCAGGCGGACGAGGCCAACGAGATCAGCAAGGCCAACAGCAGAAGGCCAGCCTTGGCATGCAGCGACATGACACCCTCTCTCTGCTTAGGGGAGACCCTGGACCCGGCCGGTCTGCCCTGGTCCTCTCCGACTCCCTCTCGNTCGGGGCAGGCAACGTCAGGGGAATGGCTCGATACCNTCGAAGTCGGCATGGGTATCCTTTCTCTGTATAGCACAACTCAGCGGTCGGCGGCGGCGGGCTTTCCCGCCGGCCGCGCACCAGGGACCACCAGGAAGGCCAGGGAGCCCGCGGGCGAGCTTTGCAAGCCCTCACCAGGGGTGATCCTTACTCTCTCCGATGACACCTCCACGCGATAGCCTTGCCCCGGCTGCAAGCCGGCCACCAGGTGCCGCGAGCGGCCGCCCGACCAGCGGTAGCTCACCTCCGCCTGCGCCGAGGGCTCTCCCAGACGTACCGCCACCACCCGCGGCCAGAGCTGGTCGTGGACCACCACTCCCACCACCTGGGGATCGTCCGTCTCCAGGGGGGTGACGCGGGGAGGGGGAGGCGCATCGGCGTCGGTGGGCAGCAGACAATGCACCAGGGTGCGGCGCAGGCCCTTGCCGCCGGCGGCCACAAACTCCGCCCGCCAGGGAGCGGGATTCTTCCGCCCTCCCCGTGCGGGCCAGTTGCGCCCCTCCACCCAACAGTCCGCGGCCGGGGGGCCAAACAGGGCCAGGCGGGTGGGGGTCGGCCCCAGACTCAGTACCTCCAGCCGCGCCCCCCCGTTCTCCAGGGTTAGCCGTGTTTCCTTGCTGCGCCAGCGCCGGTCGCCCACCGCCTCCAGCCCCTCCACCGCGGGCTTGGCCGGCAGGTGGAGCACGAAGGCGGCGGGCAGATCGGGCCGGGCCACCTCGATGTCGTCCATCACCACCACCGCCTCGGCGGCCATGGCGTCCTGGGGGCCGCCGGGTCGCAGGTGGAACAGGTGGCGCACCACCCGTCGCGCCTTGTGGGTGCTTCCGTCGTAGGCCCGCGTCAGCTCACCCCGCAGGTAGGCGAAGCGAGGCATCTGCTCATGGCCCGTGATGCGGGCCACGTCGTAGATCTCGCGGTTGGCCTGCCAGGAGTCGGGGCCGTCCTCCCAGGCGGAAGCGGTCCAGGGGGCCTGTTTGCGCAGGCGGCCCTGGGCGTCGAACCGGGCCCAGGCCCGCTGTCCCCCGTCGTTGGCGTAGGTGCCCTTGGGTTGGGGGCCCTCACGCAAATCGTACCAGGAATACTCGCGGGAGTCGGGAATCGCCAGCGTGTTGTAGGCCAGGGTGCGGATGGCGTAGTTGAGGGCGTGCGGCGTGGTGGAGCCGTCATAGGCCCCGCCGGGACGCACCAGCCAGCCACGGCGGAACAGGCTGAAACTGCCCGCGGCCAGATGCTGGGCGCGGACGTAGTGCGGCCCGCACCAGAAGGCCAGCCAACTGCCCCACCGGGTCCAGTCCGAACGCGACACCGCCCGGCCCACCGCCGGTGCCACCTGTAGCAACGGCGCGGTGGTCAAAGGAGACAACTCCTCCTCCGGCCGCAACCACAACAGGTCGCACCAGGCACGATGACCTGCTCTCATGGCCGCCCCCCGCCGGTCCCACAACAGGTTGCGCGCCCAGCCCGCCACCGGGTCGTCCGGCCGCAGCCACAACAGCATCAGCATCTGCTGGCGCACCCGGTCCGCTGCTTCGTCTTC
>MTPE01000063.1 GCA_002011835.1 Desulfarculaceae bacterium JdFR-95
GGCGGGGAGGGATAACCCCGCCATAAGCCCGCGCCAATCGGGACACAACCAGTCCATGAGGTCGGGGCCGGCCGGTGGGAGACTGGAGCGAACAGGTATGGTTTTTTGTGTTCCGCGGGGGCGAAGAGGGAAAGGCCCCGACCCGCTCCCCGAAGGGGGAGCGGGTCGGGGCGTGGCATTGACGCGGCCAATGGGGATGGGCCGGCAGGGAGCGGGGGGGATACTCCCGGCCGGCCCGGGCGGCCGGCAGGCGGTTGCGTGGCCTAGCCGGCCTTGACCTTGATGCGCCTGGGCTTGGCCTCCTCGGCCTTGGGCAGGACCAGCTTGAGCACGCCGTTGTTGAGCTGGGCGTCGATCTTGTCGCGGTCGATGGCCTCGCTCAGAGTGAACTGCCGGAAGTAGGTGCCGGTGCGGTACTCGGTGAGCAAGGGCTCGCCGGAGGGGGCGGCGTCGCCCAGGACCACGCCCTCCAGGGTGAGCACGTCGTCNTCCAGGCGGACGTTGAGGTCGTCCTTGCTCACTCCGGGCAGGTCGGCCAACAGCACCAGGGCGTCGTTGGTTTCGTATATGTCCACCGCCGGGGTGAAGACGGGCTCGGTACGGGTGCGTTCGGCGCTCACCACCTGGCCCTCGTCCCGGCGCTGCATTTCCGTGGTCACGGTCATGGCTATTGCCTCCTTTCCTTACAGGCCCTAGCCGCTGACGGCGATCTTCTTGGGCTTGGCCTCCTCGGCCTTGGGCAGGACGATGGTCAGCACGCCGTTGCGGTAGGTGGCCTCCACTTTTTCGGGGTCCACCTCCACCGGCAGGCCGATCATGCGGCTGAAGCTGCCGAAGGGCCGTTCACGCCGGTGGTAGCGGGCGCCTTCCTCCACCTGGGGGGGCTTGCGCTCGCCGCTGATGGAGAGGTTGCGGCCGTGGACCGAGATGTCGATCTCCTTGGGGTCCACGCCGGGCAGCTCGGCGGTCACGGTGAAGCGGTCGGTGTCCTCACTCACGTTGACCGGCGGGAAGAGGCCCGCCTCCCCCACGCCGGAGAGGCTTTCCAGTATCCGGTCCATCTCCCGGCGCAGGCGGTCCATCTCGGCCAGGGCGCCGCGCCAGGAACCAAAGGGATACCAAGGCCTGGTGAGCAGCATGGNGTCCTCCTTGTCTTCTTTCGGGGGCGGGCGGTGCGGTCGGCCTCGCTCGGGGTTGTTTGGGGGGGACCTGGCCGCCCCCGCACACCGCCCCTGTGCGGTTCCTGTGTATGGAACCTGTCGTTATTTCTAGATTTTTGCCTTTCTGNCCTAAAGTTAGTCCGNGGAAGGGCGTTGTCAAGGGGGCGCGAAAGAGGNTCNCCGGTCCCCCCGGTGGAGGGACCGGCACTTCGGCGGGGAAGGAGGGAAAAAGAGGGTTAGAAGCCCAGGGACTCCAGGAGCTGATTGACCTGGTCCTGGTCCAGCTTGGCCGGTTCTCCCTCGGCGGCCTCCTCGGCCAGGCCCAGGCGTTCCAGGGCCTTGTCCACCTCTTCCTGGGCCAGCTTCTCGCCTTCGTCGATGGTGATGTCCTTGCGGGTGGCCTTGGCCTTGAGCTTGGAGCCGAAGCTGACCACCATGGCCAGCAGTTGCACCTGGAAGTCGGTGAGCAAGCGCACGATGCGGTAGATGGCCTGGCCGGAGAGGTCCTGGAAGGAAAGGGCCTCGATGATGGTGTTGACCGAGGTGATGATGGTGTTCATCTGCTCCTCCAGCTCCTGGATCAGCTCGGGCTGGAGGGTGTTGGTGGGCGCGGCAGGGAGCGCAGCGGCCAGGGCACGCTCCACCAGCTCCTTGAGTTCGGCCGCGGTGCGGGGCGGGGTGAGCGCCTGAGCGCGGCTTTCCAGCTCTTGGGCCAGCTCGGCCAGTCCGGCCAGCACCTCCGGGTCCGGGGTGGGTGCGGGCGGCGGGGCGGGCTTTTTCTTCTTGGGTTTGGGTGCGGGTTTGTTCTCGGCGGGGATGGCCTCCAGGGGCAGGGTCTGTTCCAGGAAGATCTGGTCGGAGGTGGCGGCCATCTTCTTGATCACGCCGCGGAAGCGTTCGTTCTTGGTGGCGTTGAACATGGCCTTGAGCACGCCCTTGAGGTCGAGGATGAGGAAGTTGTCCTCGTCGGGGGCCTCCGGGGCCAGGGCGTTGAGGGCCTTCTCCAGGCTGGCCTGGTCGAAGGCCTTGGGTGCGGCGTCCCACATGGCCTTTATGTGCTTCTTGACCGTGTCGTTGGTGCACAGTTCGTAGGCGGTCTGGAAGACCAGATCCAGGGGGAACTGCCACTTGAGGGCGGGCTCTTCCGCCTCGGGCTCGGCTTCCTCTGCCGGGGCGGGGGCCTGGGGGGCGGCGGAGAGCTTGTCCGCCAGGGAGCGGGCCCTGTCGGCCAGGGGGGCCAGGGGGTCTTCCTGCAGGCCCTCCAGATAGGCGGCCAGCTCGTCCAGGGCCTGGTTGAGGGCGGCCAGGGCGTCTTCGCCCGCAGGCTGGCCTTCCTCGCCTTCCGCGGCGGCTTCGGTGTTGATGCGCTCCATGATGCCGCGGGTCTGGTCGATGGCCTCCTGGATCTTCTCGCCCATGTCCATGATCTTCATGGTGGCCTGCTCGGTCATCTTGACCACGCCTTCGAGCTGGTCCTTGGCGTGCTCCAGTTGTTGGCCGGCGCCTTCCAGGTCGAAGTCCTCCAGCTTCTCCACCTGTACGTCGCGGATGGACATGGACAGGCGGCGGGCCAGACGGCCCACCTCGCGGTACATGTCGTGGGACAGCTCGCGGTAGTATTCTTCGTCTCCCTCCACGGCAGCGACGGGCATCTCGTCTTCGGACAGGGGTTCTTCGGGGAAGCCTTCGTCCAGCTCCAGCTGGTCCCAGTCCTCGCCCTGGTCCGGGGAGGGCAGGGCCTGGGACTGTTCGCCTTTGGGCAGGGATCCCTGGGCCGGCGCGCCGGCGGGCAGCGAGGCGGTGGTGGGGCCGGCGGTGACCAGGATGCGGTAGATGGCCTCGGCGGTGCGGATGGTGAGCGAGCCGCCGCTGAGCTCCAGGGTTATCTCCGGGGGGTTGGAACCAGCCATGTGCTATTCCTCCCGCTGCTGGGGTGTGGGAGCCGGAGAGCGGGCCTTGCTCGCNCCCAGGTAGCGGTCGCGNTCNGAGTAGATGCATCCGCAGTAGGGCTGGCGGTAGAGGCCCAGCTCGTGGGAGAGCNTGACACCCTCGCGCCACAGGGGCCGNAAGTCACGATACAGGAAGGGCACACCCTTCTCCCGGCCTATGGCTTCGCCCAGCTCGGCCACCAGATCGTGTTTCTGGCGGATCGAGTAGAGCAGGGTGGTGGTGAAGGCGTCGAAGCGCCCCCGGCGGGCCACCGTGGCCGCCCGGCTCAGGCGCTGATGGTAGCACAGGCGGCAGCGTTCCTTCTCCCGGAACACCACCTGGCGCAGCCAACTCTGGGGGTCGTACTCGTCGTGTACCACCAGCTTCAGCCCCACCTGCCCGGCCCAGCCCTCCAGGGTCTGCCGCCGACGCCGGTTCTCGGTGTAGGGCTGCACGTTGGGGTTGTAGAACAACCCCATGAGCTCGTGGCCCTCACCGGTGAGCTCGCGCACCGGCATCAGGGCGCAGGGCGCGCAGCAGATGTGCAGCAACACACGCATGGTGGCCCGTGTGCCTATTGTACGCGTCCCGAAGCGGGTTTGCCAACCTTGTCCGGCACTTTACTGGCTTTGCTCCTCTCCGGCGGCCTCCTCCAGGGCCTGCACCAGCAAAAGCGCCAGCACCGCCAGGCACTCCAGGTCCAGGAAGTTGGGCGCGGTGAGGTCGTAGAGCAGCTGCGCCCGGGCGGGGAAGTCCTGGTCCGCGTCGTGGAAGATCAAGAGCAACGGCAGCTTGGGCAGGGCCTCGAAGCGATGGACCACATCGCCCGCCCCCAGCTCCGGGGCGGGCCGGCCCCCCAGGGCCCGGGCGGCCTGCTCCAGCTCGGGCAGGCGCCCGGCGAAGTGACGGGCCAGGCGCTCCTCCACCAACTGGGACAGGCTGCGGGCGAAGTCGGCCCCGCCGGGCAGCTCGCGGTAGGGCACGTAGCGCTCGGCGTTGATGCCCCGGCCGCCGTGCAGCAGGTAGTAGGCGATCACGATGCGGTGGTTGACCGGGGCCGGAGAGCCGTCGGCGTAGCGTATGCCCTGGCGGTCGGCGGCGAACAACCGGCCTAGGCAGGGCACCAACACCTCCTGACCCCGGCGCTCCAGGCCCAGGGCCTCGGCCGCCTCGTTCAGGTCGGCCCGGGCCAGGCGGGGCAAAAGCTCCTGGTAAACCTTCTCGTAGGCTTCGGGACGATCGGACTCGAACATGGCTTCGCTCGTGACTCGTGGTTCGGGGGCCTGGGGGTTTTGGGGTTCCGGGTCTTCGACCGGGGTGGCCGAGGAGGTGCGGTGGCTTGGTGCTTCCGCCGCCGCGGCCCGTCTAGTCCACCCCTGGGGTGAGTTTGCGTTCGGGATGTTGGCGCTCCAGGATCTGCTCCACCAGCTCGCGCACCGCCCCGGCCCCGCCCTGGGCCGACAGCACCAGGTGGGCCGCGCCCTGGGCCCAGGGGTTGGCCCCGGCCGGGGCCGCGGCCACCCCCGCCACCATCATGGCCGGCAGGTCGTCCAGCTCCGCGCCCAGGTAGCAGACCTGGGGCGGGGTGAGTTCGTGCTCGAAGATGATGGTCTGCATGAGGGCGGCCTTGTTGTGGCCCTGGTGGGGGCGGAAGGTGAAGCCACGCTTCTCGCACCAGGCGCGGGCCGCCTCCAGGTCCTCGCGGGCCACCACCACCACCAGGTTGCCCGCCTGGCGCCACTGGGCCAGGGCCAACTGGTCGGTGCGGCAGGTGGTGATGGACTCGCGGCCCTGGTGGTCGCAGGTGGTGGTGCCGTCGGTGAGCGCGCCTTCCATCTCAATCACCAGCAGGCGAATCTCGCTCAGCCGCTGCTCCAGGTCCAGCTCCTCGCGCGGTCGTTTGGGTGTGATCATGTCCGCTCCTCGTTTCCGCCTCCGAGAGGGCTTCAGCGGGGCCGGGTCAGGGGTTCCAGGCCCAGGCTCACGGAGTTGGTGTGCATGCGCAGCAGTTTCAGGCGCCAGTGCCGGCCCTCCAGGCGCAGCTCCACGCTCCCCCCCGGCCTCAGCACCGCCCGTCCCCGGCGTCCCCCCGGCACCTGCAAGGCCAACACCGCCCGCCGGGGAGAGCCGCCCAGCTCCTCCAGGGCCACCACCAGCCGCCCCCCCAGGAAGGTAACCGCCTGGCCCCGGACCACCATACGGCGCTCGCCCCCTCCGGGCCGGGGCGGCCGGGCCTCCCCCTCGCGGCCGCGGCAGGCGGCCAGTTCGCCCTGCAGGCGGGCCAGACGCGCCTCCAGGCTCTGTAGCTGGGCGGCCAGGCGTCCGGCGCGGTCGGCCTGGGCCAGGGCGTCCCGCTGGGCCTNCTCCAGGCGGGGCCGTTCCCAGCGCCGGCCCAGGTCCCAGCCCAGCCAAAGCAGACCCGCCGCCGCAACCAGGGCCACCACCAGGGCGGTGAGAGGATGCGTGCGTATGCGGGACATGGACCCCTCCCGTGGCGAGGCCGCGGGCCGCGGGCGCCGGCTTCGCCCCCGCCCCTCCCTCACT
>MTPE01000062.1 GCA_002011835.1 Desulfarculaceae bacterium JdFR-95
CTCCACCACCTTGCGGTCCAGGTACTCGGCCCGGGCCTGGGGGTCCATGGTTTCCAGCTCGGGTAACAGGTAGCCCTGGGTACGGTCCTTCTGCTCCATGCTCTCCTCTCCCCCGCCGGCCAAGGCAACAAAGGAGGCACCTTGCGGCGCCTCCCCGGCCCCGGCTGCTGCTCTCGTCCGCACTGGTGGGCGGCCGCCCCGGCCTGTAACCTGCCGCGGGCCGCCATCGTTGTCCACCACCGGCTAGGTGAGCCAGCGCTTGCGACGCTTGTAGTGCTTCACGTCCCGATAGGAACGCTTGGTGCCCATCTCGGTCAGGCCCAGGTAGAACTGCTTCACGTCCTCGTTGTTCTTGAGCTTCTCCGTGGTGTCGTCCAGGACGATCTTGCCGTTCTCCATGATGTAGCCGTGATGGGCGATGTTCAGGGCCATACGCGCATTCTGCTCCACCAACAGGATGGTGGTGCCCAGCTCCTGGTTGAGCTTGACGATGATCTCGAAGATCTCGCTCACCAGAAGCGGCGACAGACCCAGGGAGGGCTCGTCCAGCATCATCAGCTTGGGCCGGGCCATCATGCCGCGGCCGATGACCAGCATCTGCTGCTCGCCGCCGGAGAGATAGCCGGCCAGGCCGTTCTCACGCTCCTTGAGCCGGGGGAAGTAGTGGTACACCTGCTCGATGCGCTCCTCCAGCTCGCGGCGGGAGCACTTCTGGGTGTGGGCCGCGGCGATCAGGTTCTCGCGCGCGGTCAGCTCCTCGAACACGCGGCGCCCTTCCATCACCTGGAAGATGCCCCGCCGCACGATCTCCTCCGGCTCCAGGCCGTTGATCTTCTCGCCCTCGAACTCGATGGTGCCGTCGGTGACCTCGCCCTCCTCGGTCTTGAGCAGGCCGCTGATGGCCTTGAGCGTGGTGGTCTTGCCGGCGCCGTTGGCGCCCAGCACGGCCACGATCTGGCCCTTCTCCACCGTGAGCGACAGGCCCTTGAGCACCAGGATCACGTCGTCGTAGATGACCTCGATGTTGTTGACCGACAGTAACGGCATCTTTGTCCGGGTCCCCGCCCCCCTGGTGGGGGCAAGCGGGGGCGCCCGCCAACTGGGGGCGCCCCCGCGTGGTTCGGTTCCTTCCTACCAGCCGATGTACTTCTTCTGGCGCGGGAACTTCACCTGCTTGATGATGTAGATCTTGCCGTCCTTCACCCCGCCGATGGCCATGGAGGTGTTGGGCCGGTGGTCGGTGGGGGTGTAGGTGATGGGCGCGCACAGGCCACCCACCTTGTAGTCACGCAGGGTCTCCAGGGCCGCCTTCAGGCCGGGGCCGTTGAGCTTGCCCGCCTTCTTGGCCCGCTTCAGGCCCTCGGCCATGACCAGCATGGACACCCAGGACTTGACGTAGTGCAGGGTGTACTTCTTGCCCCCCGCCGAGGCCACCACCTCCTTCATGCCCGGCACGTCGGCACCGAAGGGCGCCACCGGCAGCATACCGAAAGCACGGCCCTCGGCCGCCTTGCCCGCCAGCTTGGGCAGGTTCTCGTCATAGCCCCAGCAGTTGATCACGAACTTGGTCTTGAGCCCCAGCTTGGCCGCGTCCTTCAGGATCACCGCCGTGGAGGGCGTGGTGCCACCGATCCAGGCGAAGTCCGGGTTGAACTTCTTCATGTGCAACAGCTGGCTGGTGGCGTCGATGGCCCGCAGACCCACGATCTCGTCCGGACCCACCTCAAGCCCCAGCACCTTGGCGTAGTCCTTGCCCGCCGGGATGGGGTTCTTGCCATAGGGATGGTCGGGGTAGATGAAAACGATCTTCTTGGCCCCCTGCTCCTTGGCGAAGATCAAGGCCAGACGGATGGCGGTGGAGTAGGAGGTGCCGATGAAGAAGTTGTAGGGCGTCTTCTTGGGATCGGTCAGGTTGCCGTCGTAGCTGGCGCTGAAGTACACGATGCGGTCGCGGGTGATCAGGGGCCGCAGGGCGTTGGTGTCACCGGTGCCCCAGCCCTGGATCACGAACACCCGGTCCACGGTCTTGTACTTCTTGTACAGNTTGACCGCCTCGGGGATCTTGTAGGCNTAGTCGTTGGGGATCAGCTTNAGCATGTCCCCGTCGATGCCGCCTTTGTNGTTCAGATACTTCTCCGCNGCCACCGCGCCGGCGGCATAGTCCTTGCCCACCGCGCTGGTGGGACCGGTGATGTCGAAGATGCCGCCTATCTTGATCTGTTTGGCCGCGGCCAGCGGCGCCAGGGCCAGGCACAAGGCCGCCGCCAGGGCCACCAACATGATCCGTTTGCTCATACTTCCTCTCCCTTCCTTCGGTTACGCCTCCCAAACCAAACGTCTCTGGTAACACCGCCGGTGTTCACCTTCACCCTCCCCCGGTCTTCACAGTCACACCTCCCTTCCCCGGGGCGAGGGGCGACTCTCCCATTGTAGCAGCCACGGCCCCCCTCTATCAGTAGGAGAAAGGCCACAGCTTCCAGTAGGCCCGGATGGTATGCCAGCGGGCCGCCAGACCGTCCGGCTCGAAGATAAGGAACAGGATCACGATGATCCCGAATATCATCTCCCGCAGCGAGGCGAAGATGCCAAAGATGTTGGGATAGATGTCGGTCAGGGCCTCGGCGGGCAGACGCAACAGCTCCGGCAGCACCACCATGAACACCACCCCGAAGATGGAGCCCAACACGTGCCCCAATCCTCCCACGATGCACATGGCCAGGTACTGCACACTCAGCCACATGGTGAAGTGCTCGTCGCTGATGATGGTGATGTAGAAGGCCCACAGACCGCCGGCGATGCCCACCATGAAGGAGCTGATGCCGAAGCTCAGGATGCGGTACTTGAACAGGTTCACCCCGATCACCTCGGCCGCCAGATAGCGGTCGCGCACCGCGATGAAGGCCCGGCCGGTGCGGGTGCGGGTCAGGTTCTTGAGATAGATGGTGGCGCCGGCCGCGAACAACAACCCGATGTAGTAGAACGAGGCGTCGCTGTCGAACACGAAGTCGCCGATCTGGGCCGCGGGCACGATGAGACCACTGGAGCCGCCGGTGAGGCTGGTCCAGTTGCGCATGGCGTAGTCGATGATGAACTGGGCGGCCATGGTGGCGATGGCCAGGTACAGGCCCTTGAGCCGCAGGGAGGGGATGCCGAAGATCATGCCGATGGCCGCGGTCATCACCCCCGCCGCGGGCAGACACAGCCAAAAAGGCACCCCCATGTTGGCCAGGATGCCCGCGGTGTAGGCCCCCACCCCCATGAAGGCGCCGTGGCCCAGGGAGATCTGGCCGGTGTAGCCGGTCAGCAGGTTCAGGCCGTGGGCGCCGATGATGTAGATGAAGATCAGGTTGAACAGGTTGAGGGTGTTGAACCCGATCAGGTCTGAGACCTGCTGGCCGTAGAGGGGGTAGGTGAGCAGGAAGACGGCAAAGGCGGTCATCCACCCCTTGAGCCACTTGGTCTTGAATATGGCGTCGTCTTTCTCGTAGCTGGTAAAGAAAAGTCCGCAGGGCATCTGCCGTCTCTCCCGTGCTGGCTAGACGCGTTCGATCTCCTCGATACCGAACAGGCCGTAGGGCTTGATCATCAGGATGACGATCAGCACGATGAAGGGGGCCACCTCCTTGACGCCGCCACCCAGGTACACGTCCAGGTAGGAGCCCATGATGTTCTCCAGTACCCCGATGGTGAGCCCGCCGATGATGGCGCCGCCGATGGACTCCAGACCACCCAGGATCACCGCGGGGAACACCTTGAGGCCGAAGTCGCTGAGGGCGATGTTGATGCCGTTGATGTTGCCCACCAGGATGCCGCCCACCGCCGAGACCAGAGCCCCGATGGACCAACTGATGGCGAACACCCGCTTCACGCTGATGCCCATGCTCTGGGCCACCTGCTGGTCGTCGGCCACCGCCCGCATGGCGATGCCCACGCGGGTGAACTTGAAGAAGGCCGCGAACACCACCAGGAACAAAAAGGCGAAGCCCACGGTCCACAGATAGACCTCACTCACCCGCACCACCCCGAAGTGCAGGGCCTTCTGGCTGAAGATGGGCGGCGAGAAGACCTGGATCTGGGTGCCCCACACGATGGTCACGAAGGCCTTGAGCACCGTGGCCAGGGCGATGGTGATCATGATCACGCTGATGATGGGCTCGCCGATCATGGGCCGCAGGATCAGCCGCTCCAGCACGATGCCCATCAGCACGCTGATGCACATGGTGAGGATGAAGGCCACGATGATGGGCAAGCCCATGCTGTTGTACAGCCACAGGCAGACATAGGCCCCCACCAGCACGAACTCGCCCTGGGCGAAGTTGATGATGCTGGTGGCCTTGTAGATCAGGGCGAAGCCCATGGCCACCAGGGCGTACACCGAGCCGATGACCAGTCCGGTGACGATCAGCTGTAGGAACTCTTGCATGCGTCCTCTCTCGCTCCTGGCTGGGGGCCGTACCCACTGCGGCTGAGCGCCCGCTCAATCGCGGGGCAGGCCCACATCCCTCTCCACTTTAACCTTTCCCGCCCACAGCGGGTCAAGCCCTGAGAACCTTCCCCGACGGTAACCCCTCGAATCGACCACCTGCCCAACTCTCACCCCAGGCTCAGCCCATTACGACGCGGGCGACAGCATGCGCCTCCTTCACCGTTCCAGCCGGATCCCTGGCTCCGGCTCATCCTGCCTCCCTCTCTGCGGGGTGTCGCCTCCGCCCCACCCCACCTTCTGGGCTGCGTCCCGCAGGCAGCGCCAAGTCCCGGTCTCTTTGCCGCCGGACCAAGCTGCCTTCCCGAGCGCGACACGACTTTCCACACCTGGGGCTCTGTCTTTCTCCTAACGGCTGCTCTCCGCTGGTCTGGGGCTGACGCCGTCGGGTATCCCGTCTGCGTCCCCCTCGGTCTGCTCCGGCTCATCCTCCTAGGCGCCCAGCGCACAATACCCTCTGCCTGGAGCCCAGCCCGGCCGGTTTGCGGGGCGACAGCCCCTAGTGCACGGGCTTCCAGAACTGCCACCACTTGCGTTCCGGCTCCAGTTCGTAGGCGTCCAGGTCTTTCATCTTGCGAATATGGAGATCGGTGACGATGGTGGCGGTCTTGCCGTCCTGGTACTGGATCTCGCTCTCCACGTGCACCGAATCCGCGTCGCTGTAGAGGGCCTCGATCTCGGTGGCGTAGCGCTCGGCGATGAACCGGCGGCGCAATTTGCGCGTGCGGGTCAGCTCTCCGTCGTCGGGGTCGAATTCTTTGTAGAGCAACAGGAACTTGCGCACCCGCGCCGCTTCGGGCAGGGTGCGGTTGACCCGCACGATCTCCTTCTCGATCAGGTCGTAGACCTCGGGCTTGCTGGCCAGGTCGGTGTAGGTGGTGTAGCCGATGCGGTGATCCTCGGCCCACTTGCCGGTGTGCTTGTAGTCGATGCAGATGATGGCGGTGACATAGTCGCGCTGGTGCCCCAGCACGCAGGCCTCCACGATGTAGGGACAGAACTTGAGCTTGTTCTCGATGAACATGGGCGAGAAGCGCGCCCCGGAGGTGAGCTGCATCAGGTCCTTGACGCGGTCGATACACACCAGGTGCTTGCCGTCGGTGATGTAGCCCGCGTCGCCGGAGTGCAGCCAGCCGTCCACGATGGTCTC
>MTPE01000201.1 GCA_002011835.1 Desulfarculaceae bacterium JdFR-95
CGCGATCTCCAGGGCCTCGCGGCCCGGACGCAGCTCGCCTCCCGTACTGCGGGCGCAGTAGGCCACCAGCACCACCGGCCACCCCTGGTAAGAGTACACTCCCAGCAGGCCCTCCAGGGTCACGGTGAGACCGGTCTCCTCGGCCACCTCGCGCCGGGCCGCCTGGGGCACCACCTCTCCCCGGTCCACGTGGCCGCCGGGCAGTATCCAGCGGCCGTAGGCCCGGTCGCGCTGGGCGCGGCGCAGGAGCACCNCTCCGCCGTCGTGCTCCACCACCGCGGCCACGGCCAGCTTGGGGTCCAGGTACAGGGGGTGCCCGCAGGCCGCACACACCAAGGGCGCGCCTCCCTCGATACCAGGGAGCTGATGGCGCAGGCGACCGCCGCACAGGGGGCAATGGCGGGGTGTGTGCAATTGGCTCATGGGTTCGGGTTGGGCCGACCCTGAGGGGAACGGCATTTGCTCAGGATCACCTGGTTGCCGGGAGGCACAAACACCACCTGGTCCATAATGGAGCGCATGAGGAATATGCCGCGGCCGCGTTCGCAGAGCAGGTTTTCCTCTTGGGTGGGGTCGGGCAGGTGGGAGAAATCGAAACCCTCCCCCTGGTCGCGGACACGGACCTCCAGAAGCTCCGGCGTGGCCACGGCCTCCACCTCCACCCGCTTGTTCACGTCCCAGCGGTTGCCGTGCTCCATGGCGTTGGTCACCGCCTCCACCAGGGCCAGTTTCAGGTTGTTGTCCAGGTCGTGCTCGGCGAAGCCCACCGCCACCGCGGACAAGGCGATCTGGTAGATCACCTCGCAGATGTAGTCCGCCTGGCTGGGGGCGCTGATCTGGGTGATCTGGCGCAGCTCGAGGTGGTGCTCGGCCGCCTGGGGGCGGATGCTGGCTAGCTGCAGGCTGCGGTTGACCACCCGTTCCAGGAGTTCCAGATCCATGGGCTTGGTGAGGAAGTTCTCGGCCCCGGACTTGAGCGCCTCCACCACGGTGGGCACCTCTCCCCGTCCGCTGATGAGCACTACCGGCACCCGCGGGTTCAGGTCCTTGACCGCGGTGAGCAGCTGCAGGCCGCTCAGGCCGGGCATGTAGACGTCGCTCAGCACCAGGTCCACGGGTTGCCGACGGAATATCTCCAGGGCATGGCGGCCGTCGCCGGCCGAGAGCACGCGGTAGCCCTTGGTCTCCAGGAAGTGGGCCAACAGGTCGCGCACCAGCTCCTCGTCGTCCACCACCAGGATACAAGGTGGAGGGCCGGTCGTGCGGGAAAGTATTTGCTCGCGGCAGGAGTCCATGATCAGAAGTCCACCAGGATCAGGGCCACGTCNTCGGGAAACTCTCCCTCCACGAAGTGGCGCAGGCGTTCCCATAGCCGGTCGCGCAGGTCCTCCAGGCCCAGGTGGCCGTGCCGGGCCAGCAGCTCCTCCAGGCGCTCCAGGCCGAACATCTCTCCTCCCGGGCCTGGGGCCTCGGTGAGGCCGTCGGTGTAGAGCAACAGGCGGTCGCCCCGGTTCAGGCACAGCTCCTGGTCGGAGTAGTCCACCAAGGGGTGGTCCGAGGAGAAGACTCCCAGGAACACGCTGGCGGTCTCCAGGCGCCGCACCGGCTCTCCGGCGCGGAAGAGTAGCGGCGGGGGGTGGCCGGCCAGGCACCAGGCCAGGCGGCGCTGCTGAGGCCAATATAGGGCGGCGAAGGCCGAGACGAACACGTCTTCGGGAGTGAGGCCCAACAGGTCCCGGTTGAGCGTGGCCAAGGCGGCGGCCGGCGAGCGCCGGCGCTCCAGATAGCGCGGCAATAGAGCCTTGATCATGGTGGCGGTCATGGCCGCGGCCACGCCGTGGCCCGAGACGTCGGCCACCAACAGGGCCAAAGCGCCCTCCTCCAGCTCCAGGAAGTCGAAGTAGTCGCCGCCCACCGCACTGCAGGGTTCGAAGCGGAAGGCGATGTGCGCCCCGGCCACCTCCACCCGCTGGGGCAGAAGGAACTGCTGGTAACGGGCGGCCATCTCCAGCTCGCGGCGCATGATCTGATTCTGCCGGCGTATCTGGAGCATCAGGCGCCGGGTGGTGACCGCNTTGCGGATCTTGAGGGGCAGCACGGTCTCCAGGTCGTCGGGNGACAGGGGCTTGGTGAAGTAGTCGTAGGTGCCCATGGTCAGCGCCTTGACGATNGAGTCGAAGTCGTCCAGGGAGCTGTTGACGATCACCGGGATGTCCTGTGCTTCCGGGTGGTGGGAGCGCCAGCGCAGGAACTGGAAGCCGTCCATCTCGGGCATGACCAGGTCCAGCAGGATCAGGTCCACCTCGCGGTGCTGGCGCAGGCAGGCGATGGCCTCCTGTCCGTTGGCCGCGGTGAGGAAGCGGTAGCCGTGCCGGGCCAGGTTCCGGCACAGGATCTGGCGGGCCATGTGGGCGTCGTCCACCACCAGCAGGGTGGGCGGAGGGTCATGGTCGGCCCAGGGAGGAACGGAGGAACTCATGCCACTGCCTGTTTGCGGTTCTGGTTCCACAGGCCCACGATGAGGGGGGCGATGCGGTCCAGGGGCACCACCCGGTCCACCGCCCCCAGCTCCGCCGCGGCCTTGGGCATGCCGTAGACCGTGCAGGTGGCCTCGTCCTGGGCGATGGTGAAGGCGCCGGCGTCGTGCAGGTCCTTCATGCCCCGGGCGCCGTCGTTGCCCATGCCGGTCATGATCACCGCCACCGCGTTGGCCCCCGCACTGTTCACCCCGGAGCGGAACAGCACGTCCACCGAGGGCCGGTGGCGGTTGACCGGCGGGCCGTCCTTGACCCGGGCCCAATACCCGGAGGCGCCCCGCTCCAACAGCAGGTGGCGGCCGCCGGGGGCGATCACGGCCTGGCCNCGCTCGATGGGCTGGCCGTCGGTGGCTTCGGTCACCTTGATGTGGCACAGNTCGTCGAGGCGCTGGGCGAAGGCGGCGGTGAAGTGCTCGGGCATGTGCTGCACGATGGCGATGGGCGGGCTGTCCGCGGGCAGGCGGGTGAGCACCTGCTCCAGAGCCACGGTGCCCCCGGTGGAGGCGCCCATGAGCACGATCATGGGGCCGCCGGGCCGGGGCGGGGCCTTGGTCAGGGCCACCACCTGGTCCACCTCCACCTTGTGCGGCACCTCCAGGGTCTCCAGGCTGGCCTTGCGCCGCCGTACCCGCGCCCGCGCCGCGGCCCGCACCTTGTCCACGATCTCCTGGCGCAGGTTGGGGAGCTGCTCGGAGAGGTTGTGGGTGGGCTTGGCCACGAAGTCCACCGCACCCAGGCTGAGGGCGGTGATGGTGTCGCGGGCCCCTTTCTGGGTGCGGCTGGAGAACATCACCACCGGGGTGGGGTGGGCAGCCATGAGCTTCTTCAGAAAGGTCAGCCCATCCATCTTGGGCATCTCGATGTCCAGCACGATCACGTCGGGCCGGTGCCGGAGGAACTTGTCCCGCGCCTGATAGGGGTCGGCGGCGGCGATCACCTCCGCGATGTCCGGCTGCGGCTCCAGGGTCTCGCGCAGGAAGGCGCGGATCATGGCGGAGTCGTCCACCACCAGCACTCGTATGCCTTTGTCTCCCATGGCTTGCCTCTGACTCGCCCCGGGAAGGGTCTCCCCCGGCCCGGCCCCCGTCTCCCAGGCAGGTGTGGACTAGAACAGGGTCACGTCCTCCTGTTTCACCTCGCGGCGGAGATCCCGCTGGTAGCGGCGCTCGCGGGCCACCACGCGGTCGGCGCCGGTGATCAGGGGTTTGACGAAGGCCTTGCCCAGATAGGGTAGGTATAGCACCTTGCGGCCGTAGTTGCCCCCCACATCGGCACTGACCACCTTTATGCCCTCCATGGACAGGAAGGCCTTGACGAACTCCAGGTTGGCCTGGGGCACGGTGTTCTTGGTGTGGGGCACCGAGTTGAGCACGTGTCCCCCGCCGAACACCTTGGCCGTCAGGTGCTCGCGGTCCCCCCCCANTTTTATGATGTCGCCCAGGATGAGCTCCATGGCGTACATGCCGTAGCGGGCGCTCTGGCTGTTGAACACGTCTTCCATGCGGAAGTCGCCCGGCAGCATGAAGTGGTTCATGCCCCCGATGCGGTGCTTCTCGTCCCGCAGGCACACGCTGATGCAGGATCCCAGCACCGTGGCGATGACCTCGTCCTTGTCGGTGACGTAGTATTCCCCAGGCTGGATGATGATCATGGGGCGGTTCAGTTTCTTGTGGAAGCGTTTGACCACTTTACCCGCCTCACCTCACTGCCGGCGATAGATGGTGGGGCCGGCGTGGCGAAAGAGGTGTTTGACCATCATCAGCGACTCGGAGTGGCCCACGAAGAGATAGCCTCCCGGCTTGATCACGCGGTGGAAACGGGTGACCACCGCCACCTTGTCCTCGCTGTCGAAGTAGATGAGCACGTTGCGGCAGAACACGAAGTCCAGGGCCACCTTGAGNGGATACTCCGGGCGCATGAGGTTGAACTTGCGGAAGGTGATCATGCGCCGCAGCTCTTCCTTGACCTGGTAGAACTCTTCGCCGTTCTGCTGCACGCGGCGGAAGTAGCGGCTCAGCATGCGCGGCGGCACCGGCTCCATGAGCCGGGCCTCGTACAGACCCCGGCTGGCCTTCTGCAGCATGCTGGTGTCCAGGTCGGTGGCCAGGATCTTGATGTCCCATCCCGGCCGGCGGGCGAAGAAGTCGGCCACCACCATGGCGATGGTGTAGGGCTCCTCGCCCGAGGAACAACCCGCGGACCAGGCCCGCAGGCGGCGCTGACCGCTGGCCTCACCCTGCTGGTACAGCTCGGGCAAGAGCGTCTCGGCCAGCAAGTCGAAGTGGTGCTTCTCGCGGAAGAAGTCGGTCTTGTTCGTGGTGATGCGGTTGATCATGTGCACCATCTCTTCCGCACCACCGGCGCCCTCCAACAGGGCGATGTACTCCCGGAAGCTGCCCAGGCGCAGGTCGCGCAGGCGGCGGGCCAAGCGGCTCACCACCAGGTCCTTCTTGTGCAGACCCAGGCTGATGCCGGTCTTCTCCTTGACCAGCCGCCGGATGGTCTCGAATTCCTTGTCGGTGATTCGGTAAGGAGACAACGTCGTCGCCGTCCCCTCACTGCCGAGTTCAGGCGCCATGCCCTTGCAGCTCCTGGGCCAACAGGCGGTCCAGCTCCAAGAGAATGATCATGTGATCGTCGTGGCGGGCCAGGCCGCGCAGGTAGTCGCGGCGGTTGCGGTCGGAGAAGTCCGGCGTCTCCTGCACCATCTCCTCCTCGAGGTCCACCACGTCCTCCACCGCGTCCACCACCATGCCCATGTGCTTGTCCTGCACCACCACCACGATGACCACCGGCTCGGACTCGGCCTGCTCCAGCCCCAGCTTGATGCGCAGGTCCAACACCGGCACCACCATGCCGCGCAGGTTCATCACCCCCAGCACATGCTTGGGACTGCGGGGCAGGCGGGTGAGCCGGGGCATGCCAATGATCTCCTGCACCTGCANGATGTCCACCCCGTATATCTCNCCGCCCAGGTGGAAGGTGAGGTATTCACCGCCCCGGCGGGGAGGGGCCGCCGTCTCGGCCACCACCGCCGGCGGCGGGGCGTCGGCCGCGGAAGCAGGAGCAACAGGAGCCTCGGCCGGAGGGGG
>MTPE01000240.1 GCA_002011835.1 Desulfarculaceae bacterium JdFR-95
CCGGTCTCCAGCTTGGCCACCACGGCGCGGGTGGCGGGCATCTGGCTGGCGATGAAGCGGCGGGCGGCGGCCATGGCCGGGGCCACGTCGGCCGGGGTCTTGGTGTTGACCACCAGGCGGGCGTAGTGTGCGCCCTGGTCCTCCATGGGCAGGCCCAGGTACCAGCGGGGTCCGGGGTTGCCGATGAAGGTGCCCACGTTGACCACCTCCGGGCGGGCCAGGAGGAACTTCTCCAGGCGGGCCACGCGGCGGGCGGTGGTGCGGATGTCGGTGCCGTAGGGCTGGTACACGTCGATGTAGAACATCTCGCGTTCGTTGGGGGGGAAGAAGATGTTGGGCACCCGGCTGAAGGCGTACAGACCCGCGGCCAACAGCAGGACCACCGCGGCCAGGTGCATCCAGGGGTGGCGCAGGTTGGCCAGCAGCAGGCGGCGGTAGAGCTGGTAGGCGCGGCCGGAGAAGCTCTGGTCCTGGGGCTTGGGCTTGAGGAGGTAGTAGCAGGCCAAGGGCACCATGGTCAGCGACAGCACCCAGGAGGCCATGAGGGTGAGGGTGATCACCACGAACAGGCTGAAGCAGTATTCGCCCACGTCGCTGGTGGCGGTGGCGATGGGCATGAAGGCGAAGACCGTGGTGAGGGTGGCGGCGAGCATGGGTTTGGCCAGGGTGGCCACGGCGTCGCGGCAGGCGCTGCGGCGGTCCTGGCCCCGGGCCAGGCGCACCAGGATGTCCTCGGAGACCACCACCCCGTTGTCCACCAGGATGCCCAGGGCGATGATGAGGCTGGCGATGGAGACCTGCTCCAGGTTCACCTGGAAGGCGGGCATGAAGATCATGCACACCAGCATGGCCATGGGCACCAGCATGCCCACCACCAGGCCGGTGCGGGGCCCGGTGAAGAACAACACCACCGCGAACACGAAGACGAAGGCCTCCAGCAGGTTGACCAGGAAGTCGTCGATGGCGCGGTTGACGAAGCGGGGCTGGTAGGCCAGGACCTCGAACTCCAGGCCGTGGGGCAGGCGGGCGGTGATCCGGGCCAGCTTGTCCAGCACCTTGGGGCCCAGCTCGGTGATCTTGCCCCCCTTGGCCATACTGACGGCCAGGATGATGGCGGGTTGGCCGTTCATGCGCGCCAGGCTGTGTGGCGGGTCCACGAAGCCGCGGGTGACCCGGGCCAGGTCCTCCAGATAGACGCTGTCGGCGGTGCCGGGCCGGCGCAGGGAGGTCTTGCGGATCTGCTCCACGCTCTTGAACTCGCCCGTGGGTTCGATCACCACCCGTTCCGGGCCCAGGCGGGCGTTGCCGCCGGGCTGGACGATGTTCTGGGTCTGCAGGGCGTTGATCAGGGCCGCGGGGCTGATGCCCAGCTCGGCCAGGCGGCTGTTGCTGAACTCCACGAAGACGCGTTCATCCTGCACCCCGTAGAGGTCCACCTTGGCCACCTCGGGCATGACCAGCAGCTCGTCGCGCACGCGGTCGGCCACGTCCTTGAGTTCGCGGTAGGTGTAGCCGTCGCCGGTCAGCGCCACCACGATCCCGAACACGTCACCGAACTCGTCGTTGACCTGGGGGGCCAGGGCGCCTTCGGGCAGGTCGCGGGCGGCCTCGCGCAGCTTGATGCGCAGCTTGTCCCAGATGGGCTTCATGTCGGTGTAGCGGTCGTGCACTTCCACGAAGATCACCGACACCCCGGCCAAAGACTGGGAGGTCACCCGCTTCACCTGGGGCAGCTCGCGGATCTTCTTCTCCAGCTTGTCGGTGACCAGTTGCTCCACCTTCAGCGGCGAGGCCCCGGGGAAGTAGGTGGTGACCATGGCCACCCGCACGGTGAACTCGGGGTCCTCCAGGCGGGGCAGGGAGAGAAAGCTCCTCACCCCCAACAGCACCACCAGGATCAGGATCACGATGGTGGTGCGGTTGTTGTCGATGCACCACTCGGCCAGATTCACCGCCCGCCGCTCCTGTGCCCTAGAGGTAACGCGATCCCAGGGGCAGGGGCCGTACCTCCAGCCCCTCCTGCAGGCGGTGGACCCCCCGCACCACCACCTGCTCGCCCGGCTTGAGTCCCGCGGTGATGCTCAGGCCCTCGGAGGTGAGCCGGCCCACCCGCACCTGGCGCCGGTGGACCCGCCGGTCCTTGGGGTCGAAGACCCACACGTAGCGCCGGCCCTCGCTGGCCCCCACCACCGCCTCGGGGGGTACCATCACCACCCGCCGGCCTGCGGGACGGGGGAAGTCGAAGTCCGCCTCGCACACCATGCCCGGCCGGATGCGCCGGTCCGAGGTACGCAGGCGCAGGCGCACGGGATAGGTGCTGCTGGCGCCGGTGGCCACGCCCACCTCGCTCACCACCGCGGCGAAGGTCTCTCCCGGCAGGGCGTCGAAGCTCACCCGCCCCTCCTGGCCGGGGCGGAACAGCCCGATCAGGTTCTCCGGCACTCCGATCTCCACCTCCAGGCCGCCCTCCGCCGCCAGTACGGCCACGGTCTGGCCCGCGGCCACCACCTGGTGTACCTCCACCGGCACCGCGGAGATGGCCCCGGCCATGGGCGCCCGCAACACGGTGTAGTCCAATTGCTTGCGCGCCAGGTCCAACTGGCGGCGGGTGAACTCCCGCGCCGCCCGCGCCCCGTCGTAGCCCGCCCGCGCCCGGTCCAGGTCGCTGGCCGTGGCGCTGCCCACCTCGTAGAGGCCGCGCACCCGCTCGTACTCGCTGGCCGCACGCTTGAGCGTGGNCTCCACNCGGGCCAGCTCCGCCACCAGCTGCTCCACCCGCAGGCGGTAGTCGGTGGGGTCCAGCCGCGCGATCAGGTCGCCCTTCTTCACCCGCCGGCCGATCTTGGCCGGCAGCTCCACGATGGTGCCCCCCACGCGGAAGGCCAGGCGGGTCTCGATGGCCGCCTTGGCCACCCCGCTGAAGCTGCGGGCCAGGCCCCCGGCCGGCTCCTGCACCTTCACCACCACCACCGGCCGCACCACCTTGGCCTTGGGCAGCTCGGGCTTGTCCGGGGCGCAGCCGGCCCCCAGGGTCAAGGCCAGGCCCAAGGCCACACACCACAGCCGCCGTCTCATCGCGACTCTCCCTCGCCCACCTGGCGCCGGATCTCGGCCACCAGGGCGTCGATCTCCTGGCGCGAGTGTTCCCACTCGAACCAGGCGATGGCCTGCTGGATACCGATGTAGTCCTCCAGGAAGCGGTACACCGCCAGGGCCGCGGCCTGGCGCCGCACCAGGGCCTCGTTCTGTGCGTCCAAGAGGTCCATGAGGCTGGCCGTGCCCCGGGCGTACTTCTGGGTCACCACCTCCAGGTTCTTGTCCGCGGCCTGGGAGGCGGTGCGGGTCAGGTCTATGTCCGCTCCCGAGTAGTGGATGTGATAGAGCAGACTGCGTATCTGCTGGCCCAGTCGGTCGCGGGCCCGGCGGTAGCGCTCGCGCAGGCGCCGCAGCTCGGCCCGGGCCCGGCCCAGCTCGGCCAGGCGGCCCCCTCCCTCGAACAAAGGCAGGCGCAGGCTCAGCGCCGCGGTCCAGTTGTCACGGTCGGCCTCCGGGGGCGGGGCGGTGAACACCACCGGCGGCGCCGCACCCAAGTCCCGATCCAGCAGGTGGTAGTAGTCCAGGGTGCCGTACAGACTGGGCAGCCAGAAGCTGCGCTCCAGGCGCGCCACCTCGATCTCCTGCGCGGCGATGGCCTCGCGCAGGGCCTTGAGCGCGGGCGAGGACTCCTCCGCCCGCTTGGCCAGCATCTCCCGCAGGCGCTCCACCTTCATGCGGTTGTCCAACACCGTGACCAGGCGGGTGAGCAGGTAGAACTGCTGTGCGTCCTCGGGATTCACCTCCTGGGGGCGCCAGCGCCGGTCCAACTCCACCCCCAACACCCGGTTCAGGGCCACCCGCGCCTGGTCCACCCGGGCCTGGGCCTGGAACAGGGCGCTCTTGCTCTGGGCCTCCTTGGCCTGCAGGCGGAACACCTCCTCCCGCCCCGATATGCCCAGGCGCACGCGCATGCGGGCCAGCTCCAGGTTCTTCTGCACCAGCTCCAGGTTGGCCCGCTGGATGCGGGCCAGGGCGCGGGCCGACAGCAGGTCCAGGAAGCGGCGCCCCGCCTCTGCCATCACCTCCAGGCGCTTGCTGGCCTGCTGGTAGCGCGCGGCCCGGGCCAGCCGTCCCCGCGCGCGATAGGCGCTGATCAGGCGGTCGTCGAAGATCATCTGGGTCAGCCGCGCCCCGGCGGTGACCTGCCGGTGAGCCAGCAACCCCATGGAGGCGTCGGCGCGGTCGGAGTCGATCTGCTGGTAGTCGGCGCGGCCCTCCACCTGGGGCAGCAGACGGCCCAGGACCTGGTCCCGCTCTTGGAGACGCACCCGGCGTTCGGCCCGGCTCATGCCCATCTCCGGGCTGTGGCGCACGGCCAGGCGCATGGCCTCCGGCAGGGTGAGCACCTGGCCGCGGGCCACCAGGGGGCTGCCCACGAACTCGGCCTCCAGGGCCAGGTCGAAGTCGGGCCAGAAACCGATCAGCTCCGCGGTGCGGGCGTTGATCACCAGCCGCCGGGGCACCTCCAGACGGGAGGACAGCTCCTCCGGCCGGGTGCCGGACAGTATCTGCTGTATGTCCAAGGCGATGCGCCGGGCCGCCCGCTGGCGCAGGTCGGGCAGGGTGCCGGCCAGCACCCCCCGCACCACCTCGGGCTTGCCCAGCATGGAGTAGCTGGGCAGGCGCCGCACGATCAGCCCCTGGATGAGCCGGTCCTGCTCGTCCCGGCTCATGCGGAAGGCCGGGGTGAGATATACTGCCCTCACCTGGGGTCCCAGGGCGGCCAGCACCTCCTGGGCCCGCGTGCCCACCGGCACCAGCTCCCAGTCCGGGAAGCCCGCCGCGCGGAAGTAGGGCGCCAGCTCCTGCCGCGCCTCGGGCCAGGCCGCCAGCAACTTGGCGTCCACCAGCACCGCCAGGTGGCGGCCCTTGAACAGCCGGCTCATGGTCTCCAGGTCGGCCGCCACCCCCCGGGGNAGGGTGAGGGCGGCGAAGTTGGCCTTGCGCGAGCGCCCCGCCACGTCCAGTCGCGCGCCGATCAGCTCCGGGTCGCTGGCNAAGGCCGCGATCACCGGCTTGGGNAGCGCCTGGGGCCAGCCCGCCGCCACCCAGGAGGTGATGGGCCCTGCGGCCAGGACCATGTCCACCGTGGGGTCGGCCAGGGCCCGGGCCAGGTTCTCCCGCGCCCGCCGTGGGTCCCAGCCCGAGTCGCAGCGGGGCTGTTGGCGGAAGCGCACCTTGCGCTCCCGGCCCACCAACGCGGCCACCTCCCGTTTCACCAGCTGCAGCATGCCGTCGAAGTACCAGGAGGGACCGTCGCGCACCACGGCGATGGTCACCGGCCGCGCCGCCCCGGCCAGGCTCGCGCCGCCGGNCAGGCACCACNCCAGCCACAACAGCAATACCCTGGATACGAGCCTCATCGCGCCACCTCNCCGCCCGTGAGCGGTGGCAAGAACCGTCATGAAGACTCACTCCCCGCCAGCCAGNACGCGGGAAGACGACAGACAAGGGCAGGCACAAAAGACGGGGCCCGAACCCGAAAGCCCCACCGCAGAACAGTATAACAAACCTTCTTCGCCGGCAAAGGA
>MTPE01000203.1 GCA_002011835.1 Desulfarculaceae bacterium JdFR-95
GGCCAGCTCCNCCAGCCGCTCCAGGGCCTCCAGGGCCAGCTCGGCCCGCGAACACAGTAGCAGCAGATCGCAACCCGCCCGGTACGCCTCCACCGCCGCCTGCGCCGGGCTCATCTCCCGCGCCACCGCCCCCATCTCCAGGTCGTCGCTCAGCACCACCCCCCGATAGCCCAGCTCGCCCCGCAGCAGGCCCTCCACCACCACCCGCGACAGCGAGGCCGGCCGCTGCGGGTCCAGGGCGGAGAACACCGCATGACACACCATCACCCCCGCCACCCCCGCCTCCACCGCGGCCCGGAACGGCACCAGCTCCACCGCCTCCAGCTCCTCCCGCGACAGCTCCACCCGGGGCCGGTGGCGGTGGGTGTCGGCCGTGGTGCGCCCCAGGCCGGGGAAGTGCTTGGCGCAGGCCAGACACCCGGCCGCCTGCTGGGCCTGGATGAAGGCCGCGGCCAGCTCGCCCACCCGCCGGGGGTCGGAGCCCAGACTGCGCCGGGCCATCACCCCATCCTCGACCGCGTGTACGTCCACCACCGGCGCCAGGTTCCAGTTGAACCCCGCCGCAACCAGCTCCCGCCCCAGACGCCGGCCCTGGGCCGCCACCGCCTCCCGGCCCTGCCTCCCCAGCTCGCAGAAGTCGGGGCCGTGGGTGAAGGGCTCTCCCAGCCGGGCCACGCTGCCCCCCTCCTGGTCCACCATAACCAGCAGGGGCGGCCGGCCCGCCTCGGCCGCGGCCCGGCGCAGGCGGTGGCACAGCTCCCACACCGCCAGCTCCCGCCCCAGACGCCGGCCCTGGGCCGCCACCGCCTCCCGGCCCTGCCTCCCCAGCTCGCAGAAGTCCGGAGCGCAGGTGAAGGGCTCCCCCAGCCGGGCCACGCTGCCCCCCTCCTGGTCCACCATAACCAGCAGGGGCGGACGCCCCGCCTCGGCCGCGGCCCGGCGCAGGCGGTGGCACAGCTCCCACACCTGGCGCGGAGAGACCAGGTTGCGGCGGAACAGGATCACCCCCCCCAGGCCGGCCTCCGCCACCAGGGCCAGCTCCTCCGCGCCCGCCTCCGGGCCGGGGATGCCCACCACCAGCGACTGGGCCAGCCTCTCGCGCAATTGCTGCCGGTTCACGGCCTCTGCTCCGCCCGGGCCGCGGCCCGCTCCTCGGCCGGACTGGGCCAGTGGGTGGAGGCCTTGCTCTGGCCGGGGCCGCGGAAGGCCAGCCGTCCCTTGAAGCGGCAGCGGAAGGTGAGGTTGTGGCGCACCTCCTCCACCGCCATCATCGCCACCGGCACCCGCCAGCTCACCCGCCCCCCGGACACCCGCGCCTCCACCTGCCGGCTGCCCAGCACCACCGGCCAGGCCCGCACCACCCGGCCGGGCAGCTCCAGCGCCACGGTGAGGAAGTGCCCTCCCAGGCTGGCGGCTATGAGCCGCCGCGCCCGGGCCGCGGCCGGATCCAGTTCGGGTTGCGGTGCCGGCGCCTGGTCCAACTCGGTGCCCGGAGCCACGGCCCGGTCCGGAATGTCGCCCTCCAGCGACTGCAGGCGCACCACCACCTGGTAGGTGGAGGCCGCAGCCCCCAGCAGGGTGTGGTCGACCTCCTCCACCTCCACCTGCAGCCGCCGGGTGGCCACCACGTCCAGCCAGGGAAAGGCCAGGCGCTCCAGGATCACCATCCGCCCGTTCTCCACCCGCCGCTCGCGCCGGGGCAGGGGGAACACGATGGTGTCCAGGCGCCGGGGCGCCTCCGCGGCCATGCGCGCCGGCACCGCCAGGCGCGTCTCCAGCACCCCGCTGCCCTGGTGGGTCAGGCGCAGGCGCACCGCGGCGTCCAGGCAGCCGGCCAGGACCGGGGCCAGGATCAGCAGCAGACTGAGGGCCAGACCACGGCAGCGCATCACGGCCTCCGGCAAGAAGGGACTCCCCCTTTATCCCGCCCCCGGCGCCGGGGGTCAAGGGGTAGGCACGGCGGTCGGTTTGCCAAGGCCGCGGCTTCTGTTATAACCAAGGGCGTCCGCCGGAGACCGGGAGAAGGCTCATCCGACAAGTGGCAGGGGGACAGGCTCCTTGGGATCACGGCCAGGCCGTCGGGAAAGGGGAGGGGGATGAGGTTTCGTCGTCTTTGCGAGGGAAATGACATGGTTTCTCAGTTGGGTCGAGACATCGAGGCCTTGAATTCGTCTCGTCTCCTTTCTCATGTCATTTTCCTCGCAAAGACGGGCACATGATCTTTTCATCCCGGGCCGGCCCTGTCAAGGCCGTGAGCCCTTCAAGGGTGGCCGAAGGCCAGCCTTGACAGGGCCGGCCCGGGATGATCCCATCACCACTCCGGCGTTTGCCGGATGAGCCCGGGAGAAGGTCCTTTGCGCGCCATGCTCTTGGCCGCGGGGCTGGGCACGCGGCTGCGGCCGCTGACGGCCCGTCGCCCCAAGTGCCTGATGCCGGTGATGAACCGGCCCCTGCTCGGCCTGTGGCTGGAGCGGCTGGCCGCGGGTGGAGCGGAGCGGGTGGTGGTCAACACCCACCACCTGGCCCATCAGGTGCACGATTACTTGCGCGAGCACGCCCCCCCGGGCCTGGAGGTGGTGGTGAGCCACGAGCCGCAGATCCTGGGCACCGGCGGCGGCCTGGTGGCGGCCCGCTCGTCCTTGGGCGAGGCGCCGTTCGTGTTGGCCAATGCCGACGTGGTCTGCAGCGCGGAGCCGGCCTCCCTCCTGGAGCGCCTGCAGGCGCAAGGGGCGGTGGCGGTGCTGGGGCTGGTGGACGATCCGCGCTTCAACACCGTGGCCGTGGACGGCCGGGGCCGGGTGCTGGGCTTCCGGGGCGAGACGGGCCTGGAGGGGGTGGCGGCCTGGCGCACCTACACCGGCCTGGCCGCGATCCACCCCCGGCTCTTGGACCACCTGCCGGCCCTGGGCTACTCCAGCCTGGTGGAGGGCTTCCGCCGGGCCATCGCTGCGGGCGAGCCGGTGCTGGGCCTGGATCTGGAGGGCTTCTGGGACGACCTGGGCACGCCCCGGCGCCTGTGGGCCCTGCACCGCGACCTGGCTCGGGGGCGGCAGCCGGAGCTGGCGGGGCTCGCTCCGCGGGAGCCGGTGGTGCGGGGCGAGGGTGCGGTGCTGGAGCCGGGTGCGGAGGTGGAGGGGTTCTGCGTGTTGGGGCCGGGGGCGCGGGTGGAGGCCGGGGCGCGGGTGCGGGAGGTGGTGCTTCTGCCCGGGGCGCGGGTATGCTCCGGGGCGGTGGTGGAGGAGGCGGTGCTGGGCGACGGATTCATCGCCCGGGGACACATCCGGGGAGGGGCCCATGCCTGAGTGGAGCGCCGAGGAGATCGCGGCCTGGGCGCGCTTGCACTGGCCGGGAGGCGACCCCGGCCCCCTGAGCCCGGAGCCCCTGGCCCCGGACGGCTCGGCGCGGACCTTCCTGCGCCTGGTGGGCGGAGGAGAGAGCCTGGTGGCCATGTCCAACCCCCAGCAGCCGGAGGAGAACCGGGCCTGGCTCTACTTCGCCCGCCACCTGGGCCGGCTAGGCCTGCCGGTGCCGCGGGTGTTGGCCTGGGACCTGGAGGCGGGGCTGTTCCTCATGGAGGACCTGGGCCGCACCTCCCTGCAGGAGGCGGTGCGCGCGGTGGGCGACGACGCCCCGGCGGTGCGGGCCTTGTACGAGCCGGTGCTGGAGATGCTGGCCCGCCTGCAGGCGCATGGTGCCGAGGAGTTGGACACCGGGGTGTGCTTCGACGGGGCGGAGCTTACCCCCGAGTTCCTGCGCCGGCGCGAGGCGGGCTACTTCCTGGAGGAGTACGTGTGCGGGGCCTGCGGGCTCACCCCGGCCGAGCTGCCCGCGGGACTGGAGGCGGAGCTGGAGGAGATCAGCCGGCGGGCGGGCCGGGCTCGGCCGCGGGGGCTGGTGCATCGCGACTTCCAGAGCCGCAACATCGTCCATGAAGGCGGGCGCCTGGGCCTGGTNGACTTCCAGGGGGCGCGCCTGGGCCCGGCCCAGTACGATCTGGCCTCCCTGCTGCACGACCCCTACGTGGACCTGCCCTGGGTGCTGCGCGACCGCCTGCGGGAGCGCTACCTTCAGCTGCGCTGTACCCTGGGGCCCTTCGACCGCGAGGCCTTCGCCGAAGGCTGGCCCTGGGTGAGCCTGAGCCGGTTGATGCAGGCCCTGGGGGCCTACGGCTTCCTCACCCGGCGGCGNGGGCGCGNGCACTTCCTGCCCTACTTCGCCCCGGCCCTGCGCAGCCTGCGGCGCCTGCTGGAGCTGCCCGCCTGCCGGGAGCTGTCCGCCCTGCGCGGGCTGGTCCGCTCCCTGCCCCAGACCCCGGAGGTCGAGCCGTGGCCGCAGTAGTCGCCATAGTGGGCCGGCCCAACGTGGGCAAGTCCACCCTGTTCAACCGGCTCACCCGCAGCCGGCGGGCCTTGGTGGACGACCTACCCGGGGTGACCCGCGACCGCCTGTACGGCACCGCCGAGCTGGAGGGCCGGCGGGTGACCCTGGTGGACACCGGGGGCTTCGACCCCCCGGCGGACCAGGCCTTCGCCTCCGAGGTACACGCCCAGGTGGAGCTGGCCCTGGCCGAGGCGGACCTGATCCTGTTCCTCACCGACGGCCGGGTGGGGGTGAGCCCCCTGGACCACCAGGTGGCCGACCGCCTGCGGCGTACGGCCAAGCCGGTGATCCTGGCGGTGAACAAGGTGGACGGCCCGGAGCTGGAGGCGGCCGCGGCCGAGTTCCACGCCCTGGGCCTGGAGCCGGTGCACTTCATCAGCGCGGCCCACGGCTATGGGGTGCGCGGGCTGGTGGAGGCCCTGGCCGCGGCCCTGCCCCCGGAGCCCGCGGCAGAAGCCGAGACCGAGGACCAGGCCATCCGCCTGGCCCTGATCGGCCGGCCCAACGTGGGCAAGTCCTCCCTGGTCAACGCCCTGGTGGGGGGGCCGCGGGTGGTGGTGAGCCAGGTGCCGGGCACCACCCGCGACGCGGTGGACACCCCCCTGTCGGTGGGGGAGCGCCACTACCTGCTCATCGACACCGCGGGCATCCGTCGCATGGGCCGGGTGAAGCGGGGGCTGGAGAAGGCGGCGGTGTTCCGCTCCTTGCGCGCGGTGGAACGGGCCCAGGTGGTGGCGGTGGTGATGGACGCCTCCGAGGGGGTGACCGACCAGGACCTGAACCTGGCCGGCCAGGCGGTGGAGGCCCACCGGGGGTTGATCCTGGTGCTCAACAAGTGGGATCTTTTGGCCGACCAGCCCCGGCGGCGGGAGCAGGTGTTGGCCCAGGTGGAGCGGGCGCGGCGGTTCGCGCCCTGGGCCCCGGTGCTCACCACCAGCGCCCTCACCGGCCGGGGGGTGGACAAGCTATTGCCCGCGGCGGCCGAGATATACGACCAGATGGGCCGGCGGGTGGAGACCGGGCCCTTGAACCGGGCCCTGCGCGAGCTGGTGGAGGCACACCAGCCGGCGGTACGGCGGGGCCGGCGCCTGAAGCTGTACTACGCCACCCAGGTGGGGGTCCATCCTCCGACGGTGGTGATCTTCGCCAACGATCCCGAGCAGGTGCACTTCTCCTATCGCCGCTACCTGGTCAACGGCCTGCGCCGCTTCATGGGGCTGTCGCGCTCGCCCCTGCGCCTGGTG
>MTPE01000347.1 GCA_002011835.1 Desulfarculaceae bacterium JdFR-95
GGGCGCGCCAGTTCTGGCAGGAACACGGCCTGGGAGAGGGGGAGGCGGCGCCGGTGGCGCTCAACCTCACACGCTGGGCCTACCGCCCCGACCGGAGCTGGCCGGCGGGACACTACCGCGAGCTGGCCCGGCGCCTGGCCCGGCGTCCCGGAGGAGTGGTGATCACCCATGCGCCGGCCGATCGCCAGTGGGTGGAGCAGACCCTGGCCGGTCTGTCTCCCCGGCCGCCGGTGTTCTGGTCCCGGAGCCTGAAGGAGTTCTGCGCCGTGATCGCCCGGGCGCGGGCCTTTGTCACCGCCGAGGGAGGTCCCATGCACCTGGCCGCAGCCGTGGGCACACCCTTGGTGGTATTGTGGAGCCGTACCTCCTTGGCCGAGTGGCGGCCTTGGGCAGTGGCCTGCCGTGTCCTGGAAGGGGGAGACGACCTGAGCCGGATCACACCTGCCCAGGCGGAGGCGGCCCTGGAGTCTCTGCTGGCCGATGCCTCGGCCCAGGACATGAGAGAGGCGCAAGCATGAGCCTGCACTTCGATGCCGCACGTCTGCGGCGCGCGGTGAACGACTTCGTCCAAGCACAGGTGCTGGTGTTGGGCGACGTGATGTTGGACCAGTTCATCTGGGGGCGGGTGCGCCGCATCTCACCCGAGGCTCCGGTACCGGTGGTGGAGGTGGAGTCCGAGACCTACATGCTGGGCGGGGCGGCCAACGTGCTGCACAACCTCATCGCCCTGGGCGGCCGCGCCACCTTGGCCGGCCTGGTGGGGCGGGACGAGGCCGGCCAGCGGGTCCTGGAGCTGCTGGACGACCTGGAGGTGCCCGCCGAGGGCATCGTGGTCTGCCCCGACCGCCCCACCACGGTCAAGACCCGGGTGGTGGCCCACAGCCAGCAGGTGGTGCGGGTGGACCGCGAGTGGCGCCGGGCGGCGGAAGAAGAAGAGACCCAGCGCCTGGCCGCGTTCCTGGAGCGCCAGGTGCCCCAGGTCCAGGCCGTGGTGGTGAGCGACTACGCCAAGGGTGTGGTCACCGCGCCGCTCATGGCGCGGCTGATGGAGTTGGCCCGGCAGCACGATTGCATCGTGGCCGTGGACCCCAAGGTGGTCAACATGGAGTTGTTCGCCGGTGCCACCGTGGTCACCCCCAACCACCTGGAGGCCGCCGCGGCCACAGGGGTGGACCCGGAAGACCCCGACCACGTGCGGCTGGCCGGCCGGCGGCTGCTGGAGCGTCTGCGTCCGCGCTGTGTGTTGGTCACTCAGGGCCAGGAAGGCATGACCGTGTTCACCCCCGAGGAGGAAACCCACATCCCCACGGTGGCCAAGCGGGTGTTCGACGTGACNGGGGCCGGGGACACCGTGGTCAGCACCCTNACCNTGGGGTTGGTGGCGGGNCTGGAGCCGGCCGAGGCCGCGGCCCTGGCCAACCTGGCCGCAGGGCTGGTGGTGGGNGAGGTGGGCACNTCGGCGGTCACCGCCGGCCGCCTCCTGCAGGTGGTGGANGAAGGCGTACACCTGCTCAATCACCGGAAGGCTTGAGACGACGTGGCTCGCTACCTGATAACCGGAGGCGCCGGCTTCATCGGCTCCCACCTGGCCGAAGTCTTGGTGCGGCGGGGTGAGGAGGTGGTGGTGCTGGATAACCTGGACACCGGCCGCCGCGAGAACCTGGCCCCCGCTCAGACCGGTCCCGGCCGGCTCACCTTCATCGAAGGCGACATCACCGACCTGGAGACCTGCCGCCGGGCCATGCAGGGAGTGGACTACGTGCTGCATCAGGCCGCCCGCCCCAGCGTGCAGCGCTCGGTGGAGGACCCCCTGCGCTCCCACCGCGTGAACGTGGACGGTACCCTCAATGTGCTCCTGGCTGCGCGCGATCAACAAGTCAAGCGGGTGGTGGTGGCCTCCAGCTCCTCGGTCTACGGCAACCGTGAAGACCCCCGCGCCCCCAAACACGAGGACATGGACCCCCGGCCCATGAGCCCCTACGCTGCGGACAAGACCGCAGTGGAACACTACTGCCGCGCCTTCTACCAGGTCTATGGCCTGGAGAGCCTCTGTTTGCGCTACTTCAACGTCTTCGGGCCGCGCCAGGACCCCAACTCCCCTTATGCCGCGGTGATACCCAAGTTCCTGTTCGCCTTGCTGGAGGGACGGGAGCCCACCGTGCACGGCGACGGGCGCCAGAGCCGGGACTTCACCTACGTGGACAACGTGGTGGAGGCCAACCTCCTGGCCTGCCGCGCACCCTCGGCCCAAGGCCAGGCCGTCAACGTGGCCAGCGGCCGGAGCCACGATCTGCTCTATCTCCTGGAGGTGTTGGGCCGCTTGTTGGGGGTGGAGCCGCGGCCCGTGTTCGGCCCGCCGCGGCCCGGAGACGTGCGCCACAGTCTGGCCGATCTCTCCCGCGCCCGCGAGCTGTTGGGCTACCAGGTGCGGGTGAGCTTCGAGGAGGGCCTGGCCCGCCTGGTGGAACTGGCTCGCCAGGGGAAGTATCTGCCGCGATGATCCGCAGTCTGCTCAGTGCCGCCGACCGTGCCGTACCCGGAGGGTTCTTCTGGTTCCGTGCGGCGCGGATATTCTTCCTCTGTTTCATCGTGATCATGCCTATGGAGGCCATCACCGCGGCGCGCGAGATCGCCCTGGTGGGCGGGGCCTTCATGCTCTTTTTGCATCTGTGGGTGAATGGGCCGCACCGCTTCCGGCGCACCATCCTTTTCTGGCCCTGGGTGTTCTATGCCGCCTGCGCCGCCTTCAGCCTGCTGACCGCGGTGGACTTCGCCTACAGCCTGCGCGAGCTGCGGGCGGANATACTCAANGGCGCCATCGTCTTCTACACCGCGGTGCACTTCCTGCGTGACGAGGAGCACCTCCGGCAGAGCTACGCCGCGCTCATGGCGGGGGCGGGGATCATGGCTGTGGCCGGCGTGGTGTTCTTCTGGCTGGAGGGCGGCAACCTGCTCACTCATCAGGTGCGCGCTGGCAGTCTGCACAACGGCTACGGCCGTTTCGGCACCTATCTGGTCACGGTGTGGCCCTTTGTCCTCCTGGCGCCGCGGGTGTGGACGGGACGGCGCCTGCGTGTGGCCTGGTGGCTGCTCATCGCGCTCATGGCGGCCTGTGGCTACATCACCTACAGCCGCGCCTCCTGGGTGGCCATGCTGGTGGAGATGGGCCTGTGCCTGGTGATCGTCTCCCGGCGGCGTCTGCGGGCGGCCCTGGTTGCGGGGGCCATATGCCTGGCGCTGCTGTCGGCCCTGTGGCTGGTGCCCGGTGCCCGCCACGGCGAGCGCTGGCAGCAGCTCTGGCGCGACCCGGCCAAGGTGGGCGGCACCGCCGGTGACCTCATCGCCCTGTGGCGCCACTCCCTGGGCGAGATCGCCCGCCATCCCTTCACCGGCATCGGCCTGGGCCGGCACAGCTTCTCCAAGGCCTATCCCGAGTTCCGCGCCACCCATCAGCCCCTGCTGTGGCACAGCCACAACATGTTCATCGAGCTGGCCCTGCAGATGGGCCTGCAGGGCTTGGCCGCGGTGCTGTGGGCCTTCGTGCTGCTGGTGGGCACGCTCTGGCCCAAGGCGCCCCCGGAGCGCGGTGCGGTGGTGGAAAACTTCGCCGCCGCCACCGCGGTGATGGTGATAGGCTTTTCTCTGCGCAACCTCACGGACGACTTCTTCGTGGACGACAGTGGTTTCCTGCTGTGGCTGCTGGCCGGCCTGGCCCTGGCCGCACGGGACTGGCGTCGGCAGGCCAAGTAGTCTAGTATGGTGGGTCGTCAGCATCACGATCACGAACCGAAAGAGCGAAGAGGCGAGGGAGCCATGAACATATGTGTGGTGGGCGTGGGCTACGTGGGCCTGGTCACCGGCACCTGCTTCGCCGAGCTGGGCCTCAACGTGACCTGTGTGGACAAGGACACCGCCAAGATCGAGATGCTCCGCCAGGGGCGGGTGCCCATCTATGAACCCGGCCTGGAGGAGATGGTGCGCAAGAACAGCCGCGAGGGCCGGCTCTCCTTCACCACCGACCTGAAGGAGGGGGTCTCCGGCGCCCTGGTCATCTTCATCGCCGTGGGCACGCCCCAGGGCACGGACGGCGCCGCGGACCTGCAGTACGTCTGGGAGGTGGCGCGCTCCATCGGCGAGACCATGGAGGGCTACAAGGTGGTGGTCACCAAGAGCACGGTGCCGGTGGGCACGGGCCAGAAGGTGGCCGAAATCATCCGCCAGAGCCAGAAGCACCCCATCGACTTCGACGTGGTCTCCAACCCCGAGTTCCTGCGCGAGGGCTCGGCCATCGAGGACTTCATGCGCCCCAACCGGGTGGTGATCGGCGCGGACAGCGAACAGGCCCGCGCCATCATGCGCGATCTCTACCGGCCGCTCTACCTCATCGAGACCCCCTTCGTGATCACCAACGTGGAGACGGCCGAGATGATCAAGTACGCCTCCAACGCCTTTCTGGCCACCAAGATCAGCTTCATCAACGAGATGGCCAACATCTGCGAGCTGGTGGGGGCGGACGTGAACGTGGTGGCCAAGGGCATGGGNCTGGACCGACGCATCGGCCCCAAGTTCCTGCACGCCGGTCCCGGCTTCGGCGGCTCCTGCTTCCCCAAGGACACCGCGGCCATCGCCCGCCTGGCCCGCGACAAGGGCTACACCTTCCGCATCGTGGAGGCGGTGATGGAGGTCAACCGCCTGCAGCGCAAGCGCATGGTGGACAAGGTCTTCCGCGCCCTGGAGGGTGAGCTGGCGGGCAAGACCATCGCCTGCCTGGGGCTGACCTTCAAGCCCAACACCGACGACATGCGCGAGGCCCCCAGCCTGGCCATCCTGCCTCCCCTCATCGAGGCCGGAGCCACGGTACGTGCCTTCGACCCTGCGGGCATGGAGGCCGCCCGTCCCCTCCTGCCGCCGAGCGTGGTCTATTGTGACAACGCCTACCACACCTGCGAGGGCGCCCACTGCCTGATCATCCTCACGGAGTGGAACCAGTTCCGCAACCTGGACTGGTCACGGATCAAGGCGGCCATGGCCTCGCCGGTGGTGGTGGACATGCGTAACGTCTACGAACCCCACCGGGTGCGCGAGCACGGCTTCACCTACTACAGCGTGGGCCGGCCCTGAAAGCGGCCCAGGGGGAGGGTGAGGACTTGCCTACACCGGGCGGCAGAAGCGAACTCCCCGCCGCGGTGCTGGTCAGCTTCCTGGCCGTGCGCGAGGAGCCCCGCCAGGAGGCCATCCGCCGCCTGAGCCCCGTACTGGGGCCCCTGGAGTTCCTCTCCGCCCCCATCCCCTTTCCCTCCGACTACTACCAGCCGGAGATGGGCGGGCCCCTCACCCGCCGGGTGGGCATGTACCGCCGCCTGGCGGAGACCCACCGCCTGGCTGCGATCAAGCGCGCCTGCCTGGTGGTGGAGGCGCAACTGTCCCGGCAGGGCCGGCGCCGGGTGAACCTGGACCCGGGGTTGCTCACCGCCGAGGGCCTGGTCCTGGCCACCACCAAGCCCCGGGGACATCGCATCGCCCTGGCCCCGGGCCTGTGGGCCGAGCTCACCCTGTGGTACCATCAGGGCGCCTTCCAGCCCCTGCCCTGGACCTATCCCGACTGGGCGGGCGAGGAGCTG
>MTPE01000486.1 GCA_002011835.1 Desulfarculaceae bacterium JdFR-95
GCCCTGGCCCTGAAGCCAGATCCGACCCTGGCCCGGAACCTGCGCTCTCTGCTCCACTTGTGTGAGACCAGCCAATGGGCCGACCGCGCTCTCAAGGGCTACCTCACCTTGCAGTTCAATTACAACGACAACGTCTACACCGACCCCTTGGCCGACAATCCGGCCATCGTGCCCCCCCGTAAGAAGGACGACTTCGCCTTCCTGGCCCGGCTCAGCCTGGATTGGCGCTTGTGGCGCGAGAAGGCACACACCATTGCCCTCACCGGCTCGATGACCAAGCTCACTCAGTTCGAGCTGAACGACTCGGACTATGCTGGCTGGTCCCTGGGTGGCTACTGGTCGTGGACGGGGCGGAAGTGGGGCCTGCGACTGCCCCTGGAGTACAGTTACTATTATGCCGAGGGCAGCCTGAGCCGCAAGCTGCATTCCCTTCAGCTCACCCCTCTCCTCTTCTGGCAGATGAGCCCCCGGTTCCGCACCGAGTTCAACGGCGTCCTCCAGCGGCGTGTCTATTTCACCGGCGAGAGCAACGTGACCCACTATGGCCTGGGCGTGACCCACTTCTGGTTCCTGGACGGCTGGCAACGGCACCTGCGCCTGGGCTACCGTCTGGACCGTGACGACGCCGACGATGACCAGACGGGGTATCTCTACTACGAAATAACCCTGGGCTTTGGCTCCCGGGTGTGGGGGCCGGTGTCCCTGGACGCGGCGATCACCTTTGGGCACTACCGCTTCGNCGAGCGGCCCGATCCCTACTTGGTGTCCGAGCGCGGGGTGGCCGGAGCGCGCTTGGTGCGCCAGGACAACCAGTTTCGTTTCCAGTTCCAGCTTACCTACCGCCCGTCACCCCGTTGGTCCCTTGCCTTGGCCTATTATTTCACTGATAATGATTCCAACGAGACCGTGGGATCGGGCACGGACCCCTATCGCTTCCGTCAGAGCGTCGTGGCTTTGACCTATACCTGGGTGTTCTAATGGAGACTTGGCATACCCATGCCCGTTGGCGGATATGGTCCCTGATGGTGGCGTTGGTCCTGTGTGGGGCATTGGTCCTGTCTGCCGCGGCGCCGTCGTCTGCCCAGCCCCAGCCGGTGGGCCGTGTGTTTCAGGCCGTGGGCGAGGTGCGGGTGGTGAACCCAGCCCAGGGCAAGGACATGCCCGCCACCAAGGACATGCCCCTCTACCAGGGGGACCGGATCGTCACGGGCAAGAACTCGGTGGCCAAGTTGGTGCTGGCCGACGACTCCCTGGTGCGGGTGGGGGCCGAAAGCACCCTGCGCTTGGATCAGTTCTCCTTCGACCCCGCCAAAAAGACCCGCAAGGCCAAGCTGGGCCTACCCTTGGGAGCAGTGAAGCTGTTCATCAACGATCTGGTGGATTACAAAGAAAAGCGCTTCGAGGTGGAGACCCCCACCGCCCTGGCCGGGGTGCGCGGGACCATCTTGGGCCTGATCGCCACCATCCGCCAGACCTTGGTCATGGGTTTCGACAACCCGGTGGAGGTCATCAACAAGAAGTTCCCCCAGATCAAAGTCACCGTCCTGGCCCGTATGGTCACCTGGGTCAAGGAGAACCTGCCTCCCAGTGAGCCCACACCCATTACCCCCGACCTGATACGCCGCTTCCAGCAGCGGTTCCAGGTGACCGAGGGTGAGACCACGCCCGCAGGGGGAGGAGCAGGTGGCGGACCCACCACCACGGTCCGTGCTACCACCACCACAGGGCCCACGACCACCCTGGCCGGCGCTCCGGCGGGGCCCACCACTACCGCCCGCGCCACGACCACTACGCGCGCCACCACTACCACCACTACCAGCACTACCACTACCTCCACGACCACCACCACGACCACCACCACTACGACTACCACCACCACCACTACGACCACCACCGGCGGCACCGCGACCACCACTGGTGGCACGACCACCACCACCGGCGGCACCACCACGACCACCACCACGACCACCACCACCGGTGGCACCACCACGAGCACCACCACCACCACCGGCGGCACCACCACCACTACCCAGGGGCCCGACGCCAAGCCCTGTAGTTAGGGGCGCGAACCAGATGCAAGGGGGAAGGAGCCGTTTGCAGGGGCTGGGATATGCCCTCTGCCCGAGACGTGACCGGTGAGGCCGGGCGGTTCCGGGTGAGACGACCAGGGAGACGGCGCTCCCCACAGCTCTGGCGAGCATCGGCACCAGGAGAGAAGGAGCAGGGGGAGACGACTCCCACGCTAGGGCGGAGCCCAAGGAAGGCAATGNGGCGCTCTCCCGCGCGCAGCAGGAGGGCGCCCAAAGGCGTTCAGGAAAAGCCGTTCTTATGTGGATCCCTGAAGGAGACCGGACAGGGTTACTTTTCCAGCAACTCCTTTATGCAGCTCACCAGGGCTTCTGGGTCCACGGGTTTGTCGAACCACTCCTCTGCCTCCAGGGACTTGATGGCCGCCTGGGGGGCGTAGGAGGAGTCCTGGGCGTGCTCGGCCACGGCAGTGAGCATGATCACGGGGATGTGATTCAGCTCCACGTCGGCGGCCAGCTCCTTGGCCACGGTGAAGCCGTCTTTGTCCTCCATCATCACGTCCAGGATGATCACTGCCGGCTTCTCGCTGCGGGCCTTGGCCAGGCCCTCCACTCCGCCATAGGCCGCAACCGGCTCGAACCCCTCCCGCTTGAGCAGGATACCGACCGCCTCGACCAGATCCGGGTCGTCGTCGATAATCAGCACCTTCTGGCCGGCCATGCTAACTACCTCCTGATATTGGGGAATTGAACGCCGCCCCGACCTGGCCCACTATAGCAACGCCGCCCAGGCCGTGTCAACGCGGCCCCTTCTCACGCTAGTTCCCTTGTGGTCTGCTGCTTTGCTACCATCGCTTCAGGCGCAACTCCGATTGTGCTATTTTATTATTCGACCACAGGTAATTCTTGTCCAGCACAACTCCAGGAGAACCAGGTGCAGGCGGAGCATCCCTCCCAGAACACCGTCCCCGCCAGCCAAGACCGTGATTCTTTGGCCGCGCTCCAGGCGGAGCTGAAGACCTTGCGGCAGCAGTTGGACCAGGAGCGACGCCTGCGCAAGACCCTGTTCGACAGCCTGCGGGTGGCGGTGTATGTGGTGGACCCGGACGGGTTGACCATAATCGACTGCAATCAGGTGTTCCTGGAGCAGTTTCAGGTTTCCCGTCAGGAGGCCATCGGGCGTACCTGCTATGAGGTCACCCGGCGCCGCCTGTCGCCCTGCTTCCGCTCGCACGAGGACTGTCCTCTCCTGGCCACGGCCGAGACCGGCCGCCCCTCCACCAACGAGTTCGAGTTTCANACCGCTCAGGGCGAGAACGTGGTCCTGGAGTGTACCACCACCCCGGTGCTGGACCGACACGGCAACGTGACCATGGTGGTGCACGTGGTGCGCGACATCACCTATCGTCGGCGCATCGAGGACAAGCTGCGTGAGGCCAACCGTGAGCTCAGGCGCTCCAACGCCTTCCTGCGCAACCTGATCAACAGCTCGGTGGATGCGGTCATCGCCGCCGACCTATCGGGGCGCATCCTTCTGTTCAACCACGCCGCGGAGGAGATCACCGGCTACCGCCAGGAAGAGGTGGTGGGCCGCATGGACATCCGCGACATCTATCCCGACGACGGCGCGCGTGAGGTGATGAGGATGCTCCGCAGCGAGAAATACGGCGGCCGGGGCAAGCTGCGCTCCCAGGAGGTGATGCTGCGCCACAAGGATGGCTCGCTCATACCCATCAGTCTGTCTGCGGCCATCGTCTACGACGGCGGCCGCGAGGTCTCCACCGTGGGCTTCTTCCACGACCTGCGGGAGAAGAAGGCCATGGAGGCCGAGCTGGACCGGGCGCGGCTGCAGCTGTTGCAGGCGGAGAAGATGGCCTCCATCGGCAAGCTGGCCGCGGGCGTGGCCCACCAGCTCAACAACCCTCTGGCCGGCATCACCCTGTTCGCCCACGCCCTGAAGGAGGACTACGACCTGAGCCCCGAGGCCCTGGCCGATCTGGACCGCATCCTGGACAACGCCCAGCGCTGCCGCGACACGGTGAAAGAGCTCCTGCAGTTCGCCCGCCAGACCACCCAGGAGATGCGTCCCACCGACCTGAACCAGGCCCTGGAGCGCACCTTGTTCCTGCTCGAGAACCAGGCCCTGTTCCAGAACATCGAGATACGCCGCGACCTGGACTCGGATCTGCCCCTGGTGCCGGCCGACGTGCAGCAGCTCAACCACGTGTTCATGAACATCGTGCTCAACGCGGCCGAGGCCATGGAGGGCAAGGGCACACTCACCGTCTCCACCCGCTGGGACCAGAGCCGGAAGCGGGTGGTGGTGGAGATCGCCGACAGCGGCCCGGGTATCCCGCCCCAGGTCCTCTCCCACATCTTCGAGCCCTTCTACACCACCAAGGAGGAGGGCAAGGGCACCGGCCTGGGCCTGAGCGTTGCCTACGGCGTGATCGAGAACCACGGTGGCAGCATATCGGCCCGCAACCGCCCGGAAGGCGGGGCCGTGTTTCGCATAGAACTTCCCGCGGACCAGCAGGCAAGGGGGAGCAGGTGAACGAGGCAAACCAGCCGGCAGCGATCCTGGTCATAGACGACGAACGCGACATTCGTGACGGCTGCGAGCGCTTCCTGAGCCGCATGGGCTGCCAGGTGGCCAAGGCCCCCGACGGCCAGGCCGGACTGGACTACCTGGCCCGACACCCGGTGGCCATCGTGCTGTTGGATCTGAAGATGCCCGGCCTGGACGGCATGGAGGTCCTGCGCCGCATCCGCCACAACTGGCCCGAGGTGCTGGTCATCGTCATCACCGGCTACGCCACGGTGGAGACCGCCATCGAGGCCATGAAACAAGGGGCCTACGACTTCATCCCCAAGCCCTTCCAGCCCGACCAACTTCGCCTCACCGTGGGCCGGGCCCTGGAACGCCACCGCCTGGCGGCCGAGGCCGCCCGCGCCGAGGCCGAACGCCGCCGCACCCTGGCCGACCTGGACGCGGAGAAGAGCCGCACCCGCACCATCATCCAGGCCATGCCCTTCGGCGTGGCGGTCACCACCGCCGAAGGCAACCTGGCCCTGATGAACCCCGCCTTCCGGCGCATGCTGGGCCTGCCCCCGGAGGCCGAGCCGGGCCGGCACATCTCCCACTACGTGGACGACCCCGGCCTGGTGGAGCTGGCCACCCGTGTCTCCCGCGGAGGGGAGAGGGCCGGAGAGAGAGAGGACACCCACCAGTTCACCACCCCCGCCGGCCGCCACCTCCTGGCCCAGGCCACCGGCATCCCCGGCGAGGACGGCAAGTGCCTGGGCGCGGTGCTGGTGTTCGTGGACATCACCGCCTTCAAGCTGCTGGACCAGCTCAAGAGTGACTTCGTGGCCAAGGTGAGTCACGAGCTGCGTTCCCCCCTGTCCACCATCTACTTGCAGTTGTCCCTGCTGGCCAGCGACCAGGACCTGGCCGCGGACCAGGAGAGCCGGCACCTGCTGGAGCGGGCGCGCAGCAAGACCGAGGCCCTGATCAGCTTCGTGCGCGACCTGCTGGACATCTCGCGCATCGAGTCGGGCCAGGCCCTGGGCGAGCCGCGGCCGG
>MTPE01000269.1 GCA_002011835.1 Desulfarculaceae bacterium JdFR-95
CGGGCTGGGCCAGTGCGGCCAACGCCGCCCGCTGCGAGACCGAGGAGGGACAGGAGGTGTAGAAGGTGGCCACCTTGAGCATGCCCTCCAGCAGCCAGCGCGGGCCGAAGGCCCAGCCCAGGCGCCAGCCGGTCATGGCGAAGCCCTTGGAGAACGAGCCCACCACGCAGGTGCGCTGGGCCATGCCCGGCCGGGTGTAGATGGACTGGTGGGGCACCTCCCCGAAGACGATGCGGTCGTACACCTCGTCGCTGACCACCACCAGATCATGGGCCAGGGCCAGCTCGGCCAGCCGGTCCAGGGTGGCCGGAGGTATCATGGCTCCGGTGGGGTTGTTGGGGCTGTTGAGCAGGAGCACCTTGCTGCGCGGGCCGAGGGCGGCCTCCACCGCCTCGGGCCGCAGCACGAAGCCGTCCTCCAGGCGGGTGTGGGCGTAGACCACCTTCCCCCCGACGAACTCGATCATGGCCCGGTAGGCGGGGAAGTGGGGCTCGGGCAGGATCACCTCGTCGCCGGGGTCGCACACCGCGCGGAAGAAGGCGGTGAGCGCACCCATGCCCCCGGTGGTGACGAGGATGTCCTCCGGCCCCAGCTCCACCCCGTAGCGCGGGGAGAGATGGGCNGCCAAGGCGGCGCGCAGCTCGNGGTCGCCCTGGCTGGCGGTGTAGTGGGTGTGCCCGGCCAGGGCGTCGGCCAGGGCGGCACGCACCACCGGCTCCGGGGTGGGGAAGTCCGGCTCGCCGATGCCCAGGGAGATGGCCTGGGGATAGGCCTCGGCCGCGGTGAACATCTCCCGGATCTTGGAGGGCGGCACAGCCCGCACCACCCGCGACAGGGCAGAGGACATGGCGCTCCCTTCACGGCTCATCGCACGTAGTCGAACATGCGCGGTATGGCCAGGATCAACCCCGGCCAGTAGGTGACCAGCAAAAGCACCCCCATCTCCACGGCCAGGAAGGGCAGGATGGCCCGGGTCACCCGGCTGAGGGGCAGGTTGGTCACCCCGCAGACCACGAACAGACACACCCCCAAGGGCGGGGTGAGCAGCCCCACCACGATGTTGAGCACCATCACCAAGCCGAAGTGCAAGGGCTCGATACCCACCGCCTTGGCCACGGCCAACAGGGTGGGAGCCAGGATGATGATCGCCGCCCCGCCCTCCATGAACATGCCGATGAACAACAGGAACAGGTTGATCAGCAGCAGGATGAGGTAGGGGTTGTGGGTCAGGTTCAGCATGCCCTTGGCGATCTGCTGCGGGATCTGCTCCGCGCTGAGCACCCAGGCGAAGATGTTGGCCATGCCGATGATGAGCAGGAGCACCGCGGTGGTCACCCCGCTGTTCATGAAGATGCGGGGGATGTCGGCCAGCTTCAGCTCGCGGTAAAACACCGTGCCCAGGATGAAGGCGTACAACACCGCCACCGCCGCGGCCTCGGTGGCGGTGAAGATCCCGCCCAGGATGCCGCCCAGGATGATGGCCGGGGCGAACAGGGCGGGCAGGGCCGAGCCCAGGGCCCGGAAGAAACGCCGCCAGGTGAGCGGCTCCTCGTCGCGGGGATAGCCGCGGCGGATGGAGATGACGTAGCTCAGGGCCATCATACCGAAGCCCAACAACAGCCCCGGCACCACCCCCGCGGCGAACAGCCCTCCGATGGACAGTCCCGTGGTCACCCCCATGATCACCATGAAGATGGAAGGGGGAATGATGGGCCCCATGGTGGAGGAGGCCGCGGTGACCGCGGCGGAGAAGCCGGGGGTGTAGCCCTTCTGCACCATGCCCGGCACCAGGATGGTGCCCATGGCCGCGGCGTCGGCCACCGCCGAGCCGCTGATGCCCCCGAAGAACATGGAGGCCACGATGTTGGTGTGGGCCAGGCCCCCGGGGATGCGCCCCACCAGCACCTGGGCGAAGTCGATCAGGCGCCGGGTGGTGCCGCCGCGGTTCATCAGCTCCCCGGCCAGNACGAAGAAGGGCACCGCCATNAGGGGAAAGCTGTCCACCCCGGTGAAGGCCCGCTGGGCCAGCACCAACAGGGGCTCGTCCATNATGTACANCGCCACCAGGGAGGTGATGCCCAGACAGAAGGCCACCGGGATGCCCAGGGCCAGGGTGATCAGGAAGACCAGGCTCAGCCAACCGATCATGGCCGGTCCTCACCCCCGGCGCAGGTGGCGGTCACCTCGCCGGTGTCCAGCACCACCGCGGCGATGTTGGCCTGGCTGCCCGCGGGGGTGGGCCAGTGATCCTGCAGCATGTCGGCCACCACGTCCAGCATCATCATGGCCGCACCGGCCGGCACCGAGGCATAGGGAATCAGCATGGGGATCTCCAGGGCCGGCGAGAGCTGGTCCCAGTTGAACTGGGCCAGCTCCACCCCCTGCCAGAACAGGTAGCCCAGGAACACGATCATCACCCCTTGCACCAGGGGCACCAGGTAGCGGTCGTAGGTGTCGCCGGGCAGACGCTCCACCAGGGCCCGCACCCCGATGTGCCTCCCCTGGCGCAGGCCCACCACCGCCCCCAGGCTGCCCATCCACACCATGAGGTAGCGCGCGGCCTCCTCGGACCAGGACATGGACGAGCCCAGGACATAGCGGCAGAAGACCTGGCTCAGGATGAGCACGGTCATCACCACGCCCAACACCACCAGCATGAAGTTGCAGAACCTCACCTGCCAGTTGGCAAAGGTGTTGACCGCGTAGGACAGGCGATGCATGGGGGGCTCTTCCCTTCCAAGGCCAAGCGGGGCGGGGTGGCCCCCGCCCCGCTGTATGGCGTGCCGCTCACCCTACTGGATCTTGCGATACCAGTCCTGGGCCAGCTTGATGTGCTCCTCCACGATGGCCGGCGCCCGCTTGCCCACCTTGGCCTCGGCCGCCTTGGCCGCCTGGAGCGCCGCGTCCACCCACTGGTCNCCGATCTTGCTGCGGATGAACTTCAACCCCGCNGGCTGGGCCAGCTTGCGGAACTGGGCCAACTGCTCCGCCGTGGGAGTGTAGATGATCATGCCCTTGGCCTTCAGCTTGGCGATGCCCTCCCGGTTGGCCTGCTGGCTGAAGCCGTTGTGCGTGGCCGCCAAGACCTTGGCCGCCTCGGCCACCACCTTCTGCTGGGCCTTGGTCAACTTCTTGGTGAAGAACCGGTCGTTGACGAAGATGAACAGCGGGTTGTAGAGGTGCCCGTCCAGGATCATGTACTTCTGCACCTCGTAGAACTTCATGTCGTGGATCAACACCACCGGGCACTCCATGCCGTCCACCACTTTCTGCTGCAAGGCCATGTACAGCTCGCCGAAGGGAATGGGCGTGGGGTTGGCGCCCAGGGCCTTGACCATGGCCATGTGGGCCGGGTTCTCCATGGTGCGGATCTTCAGACCCTTCATGTCCGCCGGCACGTGGATGGGACGGATGGCGTTGGTGAAGTGCCGGTAGCCGTTCTCAGTGATGCCCAGGATGCGTACCCCGGTCTTCTGGCGGAAGGCCTCCTTGAACTTCTGGGCAAAGGGGCTCTCGAACACCTCCCAGGCCGCCGGCGCGCTGGACACGAAGTAGGGGATGTCGAAGGCCATCACCGGCTGGAAGAACCCCGGCACCGGCCCCGAAGACAGGGTGGCCATCTGGATGGTGCCCATGCGCACACCCTCCAGGGCCTCGCGCTCGTTGCCCAGCTTGCTGGCGTGGTAGGCCTTGACCACCACCTCGCCCTTGGTGCCCTTCTCCACCAGATATTTGAATATCTTCACCGCCTTCACCGTGCGGTTGTCAGGGTGGTCAGGGCCAGAGTTGGCCAGCTTTATCAATACCTTGGCCGGGGCGGTCGCCGCCAGGCCACCCACCAGGACCAACGCCAAGGCCAAAATGGCGAGCTTCCTCATCTCCCACTCCTTGTCTTGTCGGTAAAAATCCTGTACTGACGTTCATTTATCTGTACAGACAGTTGCTGAAAACTAGCCTTTTCTCCGCGGATTGTCAAGCGACCATGTGGCAAAAGCTCAACTATACTCGACTCTTACGTTCTGCGTAATTCTTCGCTCTCCCCCACCACCCGATACCCCGCCGCCCGCAAGGCCGCCAAGGACTGAGGCAGATCGGCCTGACGCACCAGCAGATAGTCGGTGAGAAACGTGGACAGGGCCAACAGGCTCACCCCGGCCCGGGCCAGACACCCGCTCAGTCCGGCCAGGATGCCCACGGCGGACATCTCCAGAGGTCCGGCCACCTTCAGGGCCCGCCAGCCCCCCACCCGCTCCACCCCCGGAGGCACCCGCGGGGCGGGGCAGATCACGGTCAATTCGTCGGGGGCCCGTACCACCGCCACCAGCCCCGGCCCCTCGGCCCAGGGCGGGCAAGTCTCCCCCGGCTCCAGGCGGCAGACCGCCAGCTCGCCGGGCAACAGGTAGAGCTCCAGTGCCTGGGTATCCATCGCTCTCGCCTCCCTCGGCCCGGTCCCCTCACCAGTCCAGGCCGCAGCCCTGGCGCAGGTACACCACCCGGCCGTCGAACAGGGTCAGCTCCACCTGCGCCTGGTCCAGCTCCTGGGGCGGCCAGCGGAAGATGTCCCGGTCCAGGACCACCAGGTCGGCCCGCTTGCCCGGCCGCAGGCTGCCCAGCTCCCCCTCCCAGCCCGCGGCCCGGGCCGGCCCCAGGGTATAGGCGGCCACGGCCTGGGCCAGGGTGAGGCGCTGCTCAGGATACCAGCCCTCAAGGGGGCGGCCCTGGTGGTCCTGGCGCAGCACCGCGGCCTTGAGCCCCAACAGGGGGTTGGGGTCCGAGACCGGCGCATCGGAGCCGAAGCACATCGGCACGCCCGCGGCCAGCATCTGGGCGAAGCGGTAGGCGTTCTCGCCGCCGTCCCCCACTGCGGCGGGCATCATGGCCATGTCGTCGGCCAGGTGCACCGGCTGTACCGAGGCGGTCACCCCCAGCCGGGCCAAGGGGGCCACCTCTTCGGCCCGGAGCATCTGTACGTGCTCGATGCGGTGGGGCACGGCCAGGGGCGAGGGGGGCAGCTCGCTCCAGGCCGCGATCAGCTCGCGCAGGGCGCGGTCGCCGATGGCGTGCACCGCCACGGCCAGGCCCGCCTCCTGGGCCTGGGCGATGCGCCGGGCCAGCTCCTCCGCCGGCAACAAGGGCATGCCGCAGGTGCCGGTGTCACGGTAGGGCTCCAGCATCCAGGCCGTGCGCGCCCCCACCGAGCCGTCGGCAAAGAGCTTGACCTGTCCCAGGCGCAGCACCCCGTCACCCAGACCGCTCTCCAGCCCCAGGCCGACCAAGGCCTCCAGCTCCTCCCCGGGCAGGGCACACCACACGCGCAAGGCCAGACGCCCCTGCCGGCGCAGCTCCTGCCAGGCCCGCAGGCTGGGCCGGCCGCACACCCCGCCCATGATGCGCATGTCGTGTACTCCGGTGATCCCCAGGCGGTGGAGGTGGGCCTGGGCGCCCTCCAGGGCCTCCAGCACCTCCTCCCGGCCGGGCGGGGGCACGGCCTCGCCCACCAGGTGCACCGCGGTCTCGCGCAACACCCCGGTGGGCTCGCCCCGCGCGTCGCGCTCGATACGGCCCTGGGGCGGGTCGGGGG
>MTPE01000267.1 GCA_002011835.1 Desulfarculaceae bacterium JdFR-95
GGGGGCGGACAACGTCTCCACCGGCGAAGCGGAACGATTCGCCCACGGCTACGACGCCGCGGTGGTGGAGCCGGGCCGGCCGGCGGTGGTGGTGCGCCCGCAGACGGTGGAGGCCCTGGGGGCGGTGGTGGGCTTCTGCGGGCGGGAGGGCCTGCCGCTGACCGTGCGGGGGGCGGGCACCAACCTGAGCGGGGGTACGGTGCCTCGGGCCGGAGGCGTGGTGGTGGTGACCACGGCCCTGCGCCGCATCCGCGAGCTGAACCCGGCCGACATGTACGCGGTGGTGGAGCCGGGGGTGGTGACCGCGCAATTGGCCCAGGCCGCGGCCCAGGCGGGATTGTTCTATCCCCCCGACCCGGGCAGCATGCAGGTCTCCACCCTGGGGGGCAACGTGGCCGAGAACAGCGGCGGCCTGCGCGGGCTCAAGTACGGGGTGACGCGGGACTACGTGATGGGCCTGAGCTTCTTCGACACCGAGGGCAACCTGATCAAGACCGGGGCCCGCACGGTCAAGTGCGCCACGGGCTACAATCTGGCCGGGCTGATGGTGGGCTCGGAGGGCACCCTGGGGGTGTTCGCCGAGATCGTGCTCAAGCTGGTGCCGCCGCCGGCCGCCTCCCAGGCTTTGATGGCCACCTTCGCCCGCCTGGAGGACGCCAGCCAGACCGTGGCCGACATCATCGCTGCGCGCATCGTGCCCTGCACCCTGGAGTACCTGGACGACTTCACCATCCGGGCGGTGGAGGACTACGCCGGGGTGGGCCTGCCCACCGACGCCGCGGCCCTGCTCCTGATCGAGGTGGACGGCCATCCGGTGCAGGTGGGGGACGAGGCGCAACAAGTGGAGGCCATCTGCCGCCGCAACCGGGCGCGCCAGGTGCGCCTGGCCCGGGACGCGGCCGAGCGCGACCGGGTGTGGGAGGCCCGCCGCGCGGCCATCCCCGCCCTGGCCCGCCTCCAGCCCACCATCATGCTGGAGGACGCCACCGTGCCCCGCAGCCGCATCCCCCAGATGGTGGCGGCCATCGCCGACATCGCCCGGCGCCATGGGGTCACCATCGGTACCTTCGGCCACGCCGGCGACGGCAACCTGCATCCTTCCTTCCTGTTCGACGGCCGCGACCGCACCCAGGCGGAGCGGGTGGAGGCGGCCATCGCCGAGCTGTACCACCGCGCCCTGGAGCTGGGAGGCACGCTCTCGGGCGAGCACGGCATCGGGCTGACCAAGCGCCGCTTCCTGCCCGATGAGGTGGGCCGGGCCACCCTGGCCTGGTCGCGGCGGCTCAAGGCGGCCCTGGACCCGGGCGGCATCCTCAACCCGGGCAAGGTGCTGGGAGACTAGCCGTGCGCGAGTTGGCCGGCCTGGCGGTGCTGCTGGCGCGGCTGGAGGACCAGCTCCAGGCCTGCATGCGCTGCGGCTTCTGCCAAGCCGCCTGTCCCCTCTACGCCCAGACCGGGCGCGAGGAGGACGTGGCCCGGGGCAAGCTGGCCCTGCTGCGCGGGCTCCTGGAGCGCTCTCTGGCCGAAGCGGAGGAGGTGCGGCGGCTGCTGGAGCGCTGCCTGCTGTGCGGGGCCTGCGCCGCGGCCTGCCCCCGCGGGGTGGAGGTGATGGAGATATTCCTGCAGGCGCGGGCGGCCTTGGGAGAGTACCTGGGCCTGCCCGCTGCCAAGCGTCTGGTACTGCGCGGCCTGCTGGCCCGTCCCACGCGCTTCCACCGTGTGCTGGCCGCCGCCCCCCGCCTGCAGGGTCTGCTCACCCGCCCCGCCCGCCCCGAGCTGGACACCGCCTGCCTGCGCCTGCCCGGCCGTCTGGGCCGGCGCCACCTCAAGCGCCTGGCGGAGGTACCCCTGCACCGCCGGGTTGCCCTCCGCACTGCGGCCGCGGATGCCCGCGTGCTGTTCTTCAGCGGCTGTCTCATCGACAAGGTCTTCCCCGGCACGGGCCTGGCCACGCTGGCGGCTCTGGAACGCCAGGGGTTGGCGGTGGAGGTGCCGGCGGCTCAAGGCTGCTGCGGACTGCCCGCCCTGGCCGCGGGCGACCGGGACAGCTTCCTGGCCCTGCTGCGCCACAACCTGGGCCTGTTCTCCCGCCCCGGGGTGGAGGCGGTGGTCACGGCCTGCGCCACCTGCGCCGCCACCCTGCGCCGCTTCTGGCCCCTGGCGGCCCGGGAGCTGCCTCCCGCGGAGCGGCGCACGGTGGAGGCGGTGGCCGCGCGGGTACAGGAGGTGAGCACCTTTCTGGCCGCGGTGGGGCCGCGGGTGGTGCATCGCCCCCGGCCCGCGCCGTCGGTCACCTGCCACGACCCCTGCCACCTCACCCACTCCCTGGCGGGCAACCAGGCCCCGCGGGAAGTCCTCTCCGCCGCAGGCGCCCGCCTGGTGGAGATGGCCCGGCCCCAGGACTGCTGCGGCCTGGGGGGCAGCTTCGCCCTGCAACACCGCGAGCTCAGCCTGGCCATCGGGCGCCGGAAGTTGGAGCAGGTGTTGGCCACCGGCGCCCAGGTGGTGGTCACCTCTTGTCCCGCCTGCATGTTGCAGCTCAGCGAGCTGCTCTCCCAGGCGGGGGCAGGGGTGCAGGTGCGGCACGTAGTGGAGATCTACGCCCAGGCCCTGGCAGGAGAGGAGGCCGTCCCGGCTTGACAAGGCCGGTGCTTGCAGACATGGTTGGGGGACAAGGAGGAGCGCACATGCAGGAGTTGAACCCACCCCAGAGACTCTTGTTGGGACCCGGGCCCAGCAACGTGCCCTATCGGGTGCTGCGGGCCATGAGCACGCCCCTGGTGGGGCACCTGGACCCCAAGTTCATGGAGGTGATGGACGAGGTCTGCCAGATGCTGCGCCAGGTGTTCCAGACCGACAACCGTCTCACCTTCCCGGTCTCGGGCACCGGCAGTGCGGGTATGGAGGCGGCCTTCGTCAATCTGCTGGAGCCGGGCGACACCGTGATCATCGGGGTGTGCGGGGTGTTCGGCACCCGCATGGTGGACGTGGCCCAGCGCTGCGGGGCCGAGGTGATCACGGTGGAGGCGCCCTGGGGCCAGCCGGTGGACCTGGAGCGCATGGTGGAGGCGCACAAGGCCCATCCCGAGGCCAAGCTCTGCGCCCTGGTGCACGCCGAGACCTCCACCGGCGTGCTCCAGCCCCTGCGCGAACTGGGCGAATACCTGCGCGACACCGACACCCTGCTGCTGGTGGACGCGGTGACCAGCCTGGGCGGGGTGGAGCTCAAGGTGGACCGCTGGGGCATCGACGTGTGCTACTCCGGCACCCAGAAGTGCCTCAACGTGCCTCCGGGCCTGGCTCCCATCACCTTCGGCCCCCGGGCGGTGGAGGTGGTGCAGAAGCGCAAGACCAAGGTGCAGAGCTGGTACTTGGACCTGACCATGCTCATGAAGTACTGGGGCGAGGAGCGCCTCTACCACCACACCGCGCCCGTCTCCATGATCTACGGCCTGCGCGAGGGCCTGCGCATCGTGCTGGAGGAAGGACTGCCCCAGCGGGTGGCTCGCCACGCCGCCGCGGCCCGCGAGCTGCGCCAGGGCCTGCGTGAGCTGGGCTTCAGCTTCTACGCCGCCGAGGGCCATCGCCTGGCCCCCCTCACCAGCACCTATCCCCCCGAGCACGTCGCGGTGGAGGAGGTGCGGCGGCGGCTGCTGGAGGAGTACGACATCGAGGTGGGCGGCGGCCTGGGACCGGTGGCGGGCAAGATCTGGCGCATCGGCCTGATGGGCATCAACGCCTGCGTACAGAAGGTGGCCGTGCTCCTGCGCGCCCTGCGCGACTTCGTCTGAGCCCGCCGCCGCGGGTGCACCGCAACCCGCCCTCACTTGGGTGCCGCCGCGGGGGAAGCAAACGCCCGGCTGCGGGGGAGAGGCATGATCCACCTTCTTCCTCCGCTCCGGGCGATCCTGGCTAATCCTGCCAGCGCAGCCACCACTGCTGGAACATGAGCACGTCCCAGAGATGGTAGTGCCAGTCGCGCACCCCGGCCAGGTGCTCCTGCCAGCGCCGGCGCACCACCGCGGGGTCCATGAGCCCCTGGCGCCGCAGCAGGCCCTCGTCCAGGAGGTCCTCGGCCCAGGGGCGCAAGGGTCCGCGCAGCCAGTGGTCGATGGGCACCCCGAATCCCTTCTTGGGCCGCTCCACCAACTNCGGGGGCACGTAGCGGTAGAGCAGGCGCCGCAGGATCCACTTGCCCCGGCCCGCGCGTAGCTTCAGCTCCAGGGGCACCCGCCAGGCCAGCTCCACCACGCGGTGGTCCAGCAGGGGGATGCGGGTCTCCAGGCTCACCCCCATGGCGGCGCGGTCCACCTTGACCAGTATGTCGTGGGGCAGGTAGCCCACCAGGTCCANGAACATCATGCGCCGGGTGAAGCTGTTCACCCGGGCCCACTGCCCCGGGTCGCTGTGTACGGTGGGCGGCTCCACCGCGCCGGGCACCAGGCGGTCCTCGGGCCGCCAGTGGGAGACCAGGCCCAGGTACATGCCCTCGGGGTCGCGTTCGGCCAGGTAGGAGGCGATGCGCAGGGCCATCTCCCCGGGGCGGCGGTGGCGCACCTCCGGCGGGAGCAGGGGCGCCACCGGACGCATCAGGGCCTCCAGCACCGCCGGGGGCAGGGCGCGCAACAGCCGCGCCAGGCCCTGCCGCAAGGACCAGGGCACCAGCCGCGCCCGCCGCCAGATGCGCCGTCCCCACTCGTAGCGGTCGTAGCCCCCGAACAACTCGTCGCCGGCGTCGCCCGACAGGCTCACGGTCACCTGCCGCCGGGCCAGCTCTGCCACCAGGAAGGTGGGTATCTGCGAGGAGTCGGCGAAGGGCTCGTCGTACAGTTCGGGCAGGCGGGGGATCACCTCCATGGCCTGCTCCGGCGTGACGTACAGCTCGGTGTGCTCGGTGCCCAGGTGGCGGGCCACCTCGCGGGCGAAGGGCGCCTCGTCGTAGCGGGGGATGGTGAAGCCGATGGAGAAGGTCCGCACCGGACGGCTGCTCTGGGCCTGCATCAGGGCCACCACCAGGGAGGAGTCTATACCCCCGGAGAGGAAGGCCCCCAAGGGCACGTCGGCCACCATGCGCATGCCCACCGCCTCCTGCAGCAGGGGCTCCAGCCGGGCCAGCACCTCCTGCTCGTCCGCAGGCAAAGGATCGCGCACCCCGCGCTCGGCCGCCTCCCGCGCCGACCAGTAGGGCCGCGGCTCGGCCCCGCGGCGCTCGGCGCTCACCTCCAGCCAGGTGCCGGGAGGGAGCTGGCGCAGGCCGCGGTAAATGCAGTAGGGCGCGGGCACGTAGTTGTGCCGCAGGTACAGGGCCAGCACCCCCCGGTCCACCTCGCCGCGGAAGGCGGGATGCGCATGCAGGGCCTTCAGCTCCGAGCCGAACAGGAAGGTCTCACCCCGCCAGCCGTAGTAGAGGGGCTTCTCCCCCAGGCGGTCGCGGGCCAGGTAGAGCCGCCGCTCCCGCCGGTCCCACAGGGCCAGGGCGAACATGCCGTTGAAGCGGCGCAGGGCCCCCTCCACTCCCCAGCGGCTCACCGCCTCCAGGATCACCTCGCTGTCCGAGCTGCCCCGCCACTGGCCGCCCAGC
>MTPE01000477.1 GCA_002011835.1 Desulfarculaceae bacterium JdFR-95
GGTGGCGGGCCTCCCGGTTGCGGCGGCGCTCCTCCTCGGTCTCCAGGATCAAGGGAGGTACTGGCGCGGGGCGGCCCTGGTCGTCCAGGGCCACGAAGGTGAGGTAGGCGCTGGCCGTGTGCCGCACCTTGCCGGTACGCAGGTCCTCGGCCTCCACCCGCACCCCCACCTCCATGGAGGTGGTGCCCACCAGGTTCAGGCTGGCCTTTAGGATGAGCACGTCGCCCACGTAGACCGGGTGATAGAAGTCCAGGCGGTCGATGGAGGCGGTGACCGCGTTGCCTCCCGCGTGGCGTACCGCCACCATGCCCGCGGTGGTGTCGATGTTCTTCATGATCACCCCGCCGTGGACGTTGCCCGCCGGGTTGGCGTCCTGGGGCAGCATCTGGATGGCGGTGACGATACTGGTGTCGGAGACCCGTTTGCCCCGCATGCGCCCTCCTGCTCTCCCTCTGGGGAACTCGCGCTCTGTCTATCAAGCTTAAGGCGCGCGGCCGAGGCTGGCAAGAGGCCGTCCCAAGGCACAACCACATCAAAAGGCAAAGTTTTGTTTGCTTGTCCCGGCACGATTTGCCAAAATGCTTGCGCTGTCAGGAGGGGACAGACCGGTTGTTTCCGACCGGGATCTGGGGGGAGAGTGAAGCGGCCGTGAGGCTGAGCGTCATCATTCCGGTGTACAACGAGCGGGCCACGGTGGCCCAGGTCCTGGAGCAGGTGCGCGCCGTGGGCCTGGCCCACGAGATCATCGTGGTGGACGACGGCTCCACCGACGGCACCAGCGACATCCTGGCCAGCCTGGCCGACGACCACCTCCGGGTGATACGCCACCCCCACAACCGGGGCAAAGGGGCTGCGGTCAAGACCGGCCTGGCCCACGCCACAGGCGAGGTGGTGCTCATCCAGGACGCAGACCTGGAATACGACCCCGCCGACTATCCCGCCCTCCTGGAGCCCATCGCCAGCGGCCGCGCCCTGGTGGTCTACGGCTCCCGCCTGCTCAAACGCGACAACCCCCGCGGAGGATTCTTCTTCTACTTGGGCGGCCGGACGGTGACCCTGGTTACAAACCTTCTGTTCGGCGCCCGCCTCACCGACGAGCCCACCTGCTACAAGGTCTTCACCCGCCGCCTCCTGGCCGAGCTGGACATCCAGGGCGAGGGCTTCGAGTGGGAGCCCGAGGTCACGGCCAAAATCCTCAAACGGGGGGTGAAGATCGTGGAGGTGCCCATCTCCTACCGGCCCCGCCCCCCAGCCCAGGGNAAGAAGATCCGCCTGCGCGACGGACTCATGGCCATCGCCACCCTGCTCCGGGAACGCCTGCGCCGCCGCACCACCTGAACCACCCCGCAGCGGGCCCTACGCGCAGCCTCAACCTTCGGTGCAGGGGGCTGCCCTGCCCAGCTTCCACATCTCGTACTAGGGCCGAGGTCACCAACGCAGGTGATCTCCGCGGCCGCGTCCCCCCGACCTTCCCTTTGGAGCATCGGCGGAGCCAGCCCTGGCCGGCATTGTCTCTCAGAACCGGTTTCTCCGCCGAGAGACAATGCCCTGCTTATCCACCCGAAAGCGCAAGCTCGCCGGCGGTGTGCAGACCACCCGCAGGCAGCAGTAGAAGGTGAGACAGCCTACCACCAACAGGCAAACCAGAAACCACCCACCCCCTTCCTTACGCCACGCACGTGTCAGGCCCTTGCCGCCGGTGTGGCTCCGGGATGACTCGAACCAGCTCCTAAGCGGCTGAGTCCCATCATTAATCCCGTTCTTACGTTGCCCGAGAAAGTAACGTTTGTTACAATGAAAACGGACTGGGTGGGAACAAGGAGGAGCCATCATGGGCGTCCGGCCGCAGGTATGGAAAGTGATTCTTCTACTCCTGGTGGGGATCTTTCTCTGGAGCCCGCGTGCAGGGGCGTCCTCGGTGGACATGCTGGATCAGCTCTTCCACCTTGAGTTCTCACCCCACGAGCTGGACACCATAAGGAATATGTTCCCCGAGTACGGGGGACTGGACCAGTCCTTGCTGCACCCGGAAGGCGGCTTCAATATCTATCTTACCCAACGTGCGCGGCTCACCTTCTCCTTTATCAGCGAGGGTGCGGGCTACAAGAACTCGGTGGGGTTCTTCACCTTTGACGACAACTACAATATCTTGAGTCAACAGCTGATATTCTCCAACGCCTCCGGCACGGGCCCGGGACTGGCGGGAGGTGGGGTCCTCAACCCGGGTGACTCGGTAATACTAGGGGACTTCGAGGCAGGCACCCATATCGGCTTCTGGTTGCGGGCCAACGGGTACTATAACCCCAATGGCCGGGTCTATTACACTATCGAAAACCTGAATCCAGACGGAAAAAATCACTATGCTCTGTGGGTCAATCAGGACGACGGCCATTTGGTATACGGAGTTGAGGACCTCTACGGCCTGGGCGACCGGGATTACAACGACCTAGTCTTCGCCATCTCGGCGGATCCTTTCGAGGCCACGGGCCGGGGAGGTGCATCCGCAGCCCCGGAACCCGCCACCCTGCTGCTGGTAAGCATCGGGTTGGCTGGTGTGGCCGGCTTCCACCGCTGGCGGAGGCGAAATACCCCGACCGACGCCAGTTGATAATATTCCTCATCTCTTTGGTATGGATATGGAGTCCCCTTCCAGAAGGGGAGAAGGAATACTGACACCTGCTCATCGGGCTGTCTAGCAGGCCGCCGAGCCACAGACCGCATTTCAATCCCAAACTTCCTACCGTTCGGTATGGGGATAATGCAAAAATAACCTCTCGGTAGGTGGCTCTGCGTCTCCTCTTTGACTCCTCCAGAGACCCGCACAGCCTATCCCCTGCAATCTCACATTCTTGGACCACGCACCTCTCTATCATCGCGTCATGGCACATCCCTTGCCCTATCCGGGGATGGGACCGTGGTCCCGGCGTTCCCAACCCGGCCCTTCCCCTGCCCGAGCGGCCGGCGGGCAGGAGGGGGGCCACCGGAAAGGAGCAAGGCAGATGCGAGAGCTGGCGGCAAGATGGGGATGGCTGGTGCTGGCCATCCTGGTTTGCTGGGGGACGAGCCTCTCTCCCGCCATGGCGGCGGAGGGCTGGACCCTGGACATGGCGGCGGCCCTGAACAGCAAGTACGTGTGGCGAGGCCAGGTGGTGGTGGACGACTGGGTGGTGCAGCCCTCGCTCACCGCCAGCCGGGGCGGCTTGTCGCTGAACTTCTGGGGCAACTACGAGCCCACCGACGAGACCGGCCACCGCCGCCGCTTCACTGAGGTGGACCTGACTGCGGAGTATGCCTTTAGCTGGGGCCAATTCACGGTGCCGGTGGGGGTGATCCACTACCTGTTCCCCAACACCGCCACACCGGCCACCACCGAGCTCTACGCCGGGGTGAGCTACGACTGGCTGGTCTCTCCCAGCCTCACCGTGTACTACGACGCGGACCAAGCCCCCGGCGCCGTGTACCTGGCCCTGAGCGCGGGCTACGCCCACCCGCTCTGGCGCTCTGGGGACGTGGAAGTGGGCCTGGAGCTGGGGGCCGGGGTGGCCTATGCCAACGCCGAGTACCTGAAGGCCTACTTCGGGGTGGACCAGGCAGGCTGGAGTGACTGGTACGCCAGCCTGGGGGTGCCGGTGCGCATCCCCGCGGGCAGCTGGGTCGTGACCCTGACCCCGGCGGTGACCCACACCGCCCTGCTGGACAGCCAGGTGCGGGACGCGGCTGCGCAGGACAGCAGTACCTTCTTCGGGCTCACCGCGGGGCTGAGCTTCTGAGCGGCGAGGGGAAACCAGCATTGAGAGGAGCAACCGAGATGATCACACGTTTGGCAGTCTCCTGGGCGGGGCTGGCCGGATTGGGGCTGCTGGCCGCGGTCCCAGCCTGGGCCGGCGACGGCCCCCCCGCCAAGATAAACGACCTGGACACGGTGTGGGTGTTGCTGGCGGCCTACCTGGTGTTCTTCATGCAGCCGGGCTTCGCCATGCTGGAGGCGGGCCTGACCCGGGCCAAGAACGCCTGCAACATCCTGGCCAAGAACTTCCTGGACTTCGCCCTGGCCAGCCTGGTGTACTTCCTGGTGGGCTATGCCTTCATGTTCGGGCCGGGCAACGCCTTCATCGGGCTGAAGGGCTTCGGCCTGGAGGGCCTGTCCGCCGACGGCATCCCCCTGTGGGCGGCCTGGATGTTCCAGGCGGTGTTCTGCGGCACCGCAGCCACCATCGTCAGCGGGGGTATGGCCGAGCGCACCCGCTTTCCCGCCTACCTGATCTTCACCCTGCTGATGTCGGCCCTGGTCTATCCCCTCATCGGGCACTGGACCTGGGGTGGGGGCTGGTTGAGCGAGCTGGGGTTCTTCGACTTCGCCGGCTCCACCATCGTGCACGGCACCGGGGGCTGGGTGGCCCTGGTGGGGACCATGCTGCTGGGTCCGCGCCTGGGCAAGTACGGCCCCGACGGGCGGCCGCGGGTATTGGCCGGGCACAACATCCCCCTGGCGGCCCTGGGGGTGTTCATCCTGTGGTTCGGCTGGTTCGGGTTCAACCCCGGCTCCCAGCTTGCGGCCAGCGGGGCGGACAACGCCGAGGCCATCGCCCTGATCACCATCAACACCAACCTGGCCGCCGCGGCCGGGGCGGTGGCGGCCATGGTCCTGGTGTGGCTGCTGTTCGGCAAGCCCGACCTGTCCATGACCATGAACGGCGCCCTGGCCGGCCTGGTGGCCATCACCGCGCCCTGTGCCGTGGTCTCGCCCTGGGCCGCCCTGGTCATCGGCCTGATCGCGGGGGTGATCGTGGTGCTGGGGGTGACGCTGCTGGACCGCCTGCACATCGACGACCCGGTGGGCGCCGTGCCCGTGCACGCCTTCAACGGCATGTGGGGCACCATCGCCGTGGGCATCTGGGGCCAGAAGGCCCTGGGCCTGGCCCGCGACGGCCTGCTCCACGGCGGAGGACTCACCCAGCTGGGGGTGCAGATCCTGGGCACCGTGGCCTGCGCCGCCTTCGCCATGGCGGCCATGGCCCTGGTCTTCGCCCTCATCCGTGCCACCGTGGGCCTGCGCGTGGAGGAGGCCGAGGAGGTCCGCGGCCTGGACATCGACGAACACGGCATGGAGGCCTATGCCGACTTCCAGATCTTCATGACCCGCTAGGCCGGGCAAGGAGGAAGACATGAAACTGATCGTGGCCTTCATCAAGCCCGAACGGCTCACCCCCGTGAAACAGGCCCTCTACGAAGCGGAGATCTACAACATGTCGGTGACCAACGTGGTGGGCAGCGGGCGGCAGCGCGGCTTCGCCGAGACCTACCGCGGCGTGCAGCAGGAGGTCAACCTGCTCAAGAAGGTGCGCCTGGAGATCGGGGTCAACGACGAGTTCGTGGAGCCAGCCAAGCAGGCCATCGTCAAAGGAGCCCGCACCGGCGCCATCGGCGACGGGGTGATCTTCGTCCTGCCGGTGGAGCAGGCCATGCGCATCCGTACCGGGGAGGAAGGAGGCGCGGCCATGGGCTGAAAACACCGAGGCCCGCCGCCCGGCAGCCGCCGGCGGCGGGCCTCCTCCCCACCCCCGCCCCCA
>MTPE01000306.1 GCA_002011835.1 Desulfarculaceae bacterium JdFR-95
CTGCCCCAGAGCCTCCACCACGGCATCACGCTCCTCTTCGGGAAGGGCCGCAAGCCCCTGTGGGAGAGCTGCCGAAAGCACAGCCCTGGCCTGCTCCACCCCCTTCCTCGCCCCCGCCAGCTCAGCGCATGTCCCTTCCCACGTGGGATCATCGGCAAGAAGCTGGACCAGTTCCCCCAGCTGCGCTTCGAGCTCGTCCAAAGCGCTCAGAGCACCCTCCGCGTCTGGCTCCGCCGTCCCCGAAAGCACCATGAGCAAAACGCCCTGCCGGTAAATCTCCACGGGAGCGAGCGCGGTGAGGAGCTTGGCGAGCTCCGCTCCTAGCTCGGCCGGCCCCAACGTCCCCTGCCCCAGGACAGACAAGGCGACCAAAACGAACAACAGAGCGACAAAACATTTAACACACATACAAACATTTTAGCTCTGGTGGCGTTTGTGCGTGGCAGACACTCTCAGTAGAATGCCACAAGTCCGGGGGCCTTTGGCTCCTGAAAAGGGGTGATGCTCGTGTACAGGCGGCTTCTGTTAGGACTTGCGGTGCTGGCGCTTCTGGCCCTTCCGGTGCTGGCTGGCCAGCAACAGCTCAAGGGCCGGGTGGCAGTGGTGCTGGACGTGGGCGGACGCGGGGACCTCTCGTTCAACGACATGGGATTCAAGGGCACCGATGAGGCAGCTCGGGACTTCGGCTTGGAGATGATCGAGGTCCAGAACGCCACGGCGGCCGATTACCTGCCGAACCTACGGAACCTGGCACGCACCGGTCAGTACGATCTGATCATCTGCGTGGGCTTCCTGCTCGGCGACGCCCTTAGCCAGGCGGCGGAGGAGTTCCCGAACCAGAAGTTCGCCATCATCGACTCGGTGGTGGATGCCCCCAACGTGATGAGCATCGTGTTCCGGGAGAACGAGATGTCGGCCTTGATCGGGGCCTTGGCCGCCATGGCCGCTGCCTATCACGGCTACCCCGCGGCCGGTATGGTCTTGGGTATCGAGATCCCGGTGCTCTACCACTTCGAGGCCGGATTCCGGTTTGGCATGGATTGGGGCCTGAAGAAGTACGCCGAGGTCACGGGCGAGACCCCGGACGTGAAGCTCCTTTACACCTACACGGGTACTTTCTCCGACATCGCCGCAGGCAAGGCGGCCACTGAGGCCATGCTCGCCCAAGGCGCGGTTGGGGTGTACAACGTGGCCGGCCCGCTTGGCATCGGAGACCTCGAGGCCATCTCCGAGTACCACGAGAACGCCGGTACTGAGTTCGGCCCGCCTTACTACTTCGGGGTGGACGCCAACCAGGACTGGATGGGTGGCGGTAAGCACGGGCTCGCCAGCGGCATGAAGCGTGTGGATATCGGCTGCTACACCGCCGTCAAGTCCGTGGTGGAAGGCACGTTCAAGGGCGGGGTTATCAGCTTGGGCCTGGCCGAGGGCGGCGTCGGCATCAGCAAGGTGCAGGACCTGGTGGACTTCATCCAGTTCGGCATCGACGGTGGGTCCATCACCTGCGATGACTTCTACCCGATCATGGCCAATTGGGCCCGGAACCGGGCTACACTGCCCTGTTGGATCTGGCAGGCCGTGGACGAGCTCGAGGCCGGGATCTTGGATGGTTCGATCTCTGTCCCCACCGCGAACACGGTGGAGGAAATGCAGGCCATCCGGGCGGAATACACCCTCGGAGCCCCGTAACCTGCGAGGCATCTGAAATGAGGGAGGGGAGCCTTCGGGCTACCCCTCCCTCACCTTGTCCTGAAAAACAGCGTAATGGGCGACCGGCAAAGCGCGTACTTCCTCAAAGCGGAAGGCATCACCAAGGTTTACTCGGACGGCACCGTTGCCTTACGGGATGTGGATCTGGAGGTCCGTCCCGGAGAGATCCTGGGCCTGCTCGGGGAAAACGGTGCGGGCAAGACCACCCTGACCAAGATCCTGTCCGGACTCCTCCCTCCCACCAAGGGGCGGGTTATCTCCCCCAGAGGTCCAGTTAGGTTCGGCAGCCCCAGGGAGGCGCTGGACTTCGGCATCGGCATGGTGCACCAGCACTTCGCCCTGGTAGGGACGTTCACCGCGGTCGAAAACGTGGCCTTGTCTCACGAGCGACCGTTTACCCCGCTGCACCTTGAGGAAACCAGGCGGAAGCTGGAACGGTTGATGGAGGAAAGTGGCCTCCGAGTCCCGCTTGACGTGCCGGTGGAGAAGCTGGCCGTGGGCGAACAGCAGCGGGTGGAGATCCTCAAGGTGCTGTCGCGGGACGTTGATCTTCTGATCCTGGACGAGCCCACCTCTGTTTTGACACCTTTGGAAGTGGACGAGCTATTCGGCCTTTTGAGGCGCTTGCGGGACGAAGGCAAGTCGATCATCCTGATCACTCACAAGCTAAAGGAAGTGGGGGCGATCACCGATCGGGTGGTGGTGCTGCGCAAGGGCGAACTCGTGGGGGACTTCAAGACCGCCGAGGTGTCCACGGAACAGTTGGCGCAGCTGATGGTAGGAAGGCCGATCGAGACCGAGCTGGGCCGGCCGGTGGAGCTCGCTGAAGAGCCCCTGCCCCGCCGTCTATCCCGTGCCAAGGAGGGGGTGGCGCACACGGGGCCGGGGGTCCTGCACGTGGAAGACCTGGTGGTGCGTGGGGACACCGGGGAGTTGGCGGTGCAGGGCGTATCCTTCGACGTTTATGCCGGAGAGATATTCGGAATAGCCGGTGTCGAAGGGAACGGGCAGACGGAGTTGGTGGAGGCATTGACTGGGCTACGGCCGGCCGTCTCCGGGAAGGCCACCATAAACGGGGTGGATGTCTTGGGGAAGGACCCGCGGGAGATATATCGGTTGGGGGTGGCACACATCCCGGAGGATCGGTGGAAGCTTGGGCTGGTGCTCCCGTTCACCCTGGCGGAAAACGCCATCCTGGGGGTCCATCGCTGGGAGGAGTTCAGGGGGCCGTTTTCGATCCTCAGGTGGCGGAGGATCAACGCCCACGTGCGCAATCTCATGGAAAGGTTCGATATCCAGGCCACCGGTCCCAACGCCCCCGCTAAGAGCCTGTCCGGGGGAAACCAGCAGAAGCTCATCGTGGGGCGAGAGCTCGCCAAGGATCCGGCAATCATCATCGCCTCCCAGCCTACTCGCGGATTGGATATCGGCGCAGCTCAGTACATTCGCGATATCTTGGTAGAAATGCGTAATAGGGGAAGAGCTATTCTACTGGTATCCGCGGACCTGGACGAAGTGCTAGCCTTGTCGGATCGAGTGGCCATCATGTACGAGGGGAAGTTCATGGCCGTGGCCGCGCCCGAGGAGTTGGATCGGGAGACGATAGGCATGCTCATGGGCGGTGTGGCGGTGGAGGGACGGTCGTGACCGAGGTCGGGCCGGGCAGGAGGTTCAGGCTTCTACGCGGCGCTCACCGTACCCTGACAGGGCTTTCCCCTGCCTTTGAGTCCGTGCTGGCCGGGCTAGTGGGGCTCCTGGTGGGGGCCGCGATCATGTACATCTGGGGCTATGACCCTTGGCGGGCCTACTTCGCGCTGCTGCGGGGGGCCTATGGTGGGAGCTACGAATGGGCTAGCTCCGTGGCCAGGGGCGTCCCCTTGGTGTTCACCGCCCTCACCTTTTCCATCTGTCTCAGGGCAGGGATGTTCAACATCGGCGCCGAAGGGCAGCTTTACATCGGGGCGGTTGCGGCGGTGACGGTAGCAATGTTCAAGTTGCCGAGCGGCCTACACCTGGTAGTGGGATTGGTGTTCGCCGCGCTTGCCGGGGCGTTTTGGAGCCTGGGCCCGGCCATCCTCAAGCTCACCCGCGGCGTTCACGAGGTCATCTCCACTATCATGTTCAACTGGATAGCCCGCTTTCTCGTGTTTTACATGGTGGCCTACGTTTTGGTGGATCCTCATCAGGCCCAGCGGACCATCGCCATACCTCCTACCGCCAGGTTTCCCGTGTTGATAAGGGGGACGGACCTCTCATATTCGGTGTTCTTGGCGGTGACGTTCGCCTTGTTCGTCTACTTTTTGCTTTGGCATACCGCCACCGGGTACGAGGTGCGGGCAGCGGGTTTCAACCCCACAGCAGCCCGCTACGGCGGGATAAACATCAAGCGCACCGTACTGTTGAGCTTTTTGCTTGGGGGCGTGGGGGCGGGGCTGGCCGGGGCCTCGGTGGTTATGGGGCTTCCCCCCACCTATGCAATCATCAGCGGTTTGCCCCAGCTTATGAATGTAGGGTTCGACGGGATGGCAGTGGCCATGGTGGGAAGGAATCACCCGATCGGGATATTGCTGGCGGCCCTCTTCTTCGGGGGGTTGAACGCAGGGGGACGAGTAATGCAGTTCTACGGGGCCAACCCGGTACCGCTAGAAATGGTGAGGGTGGTGATGGGGGCCATCGTACTTGCCATGGCCATCCCTGAGCTGGCCCGGATGCTACCGGCTACGCTGCGCGCCTTGCAGGGCCTTAAGCGCCTGTTCGAGCGCCGCCCGCACGTACAGGAGGGGGCGAAGTGAGCTGGACCTATATCTTGGACCTATTGCGCATATCCCTTCACGCCATGGTGCCCATCACCTTGGCCGCCACGGGGGAGATCATCGGGGAGACGGCAGGGTTGTTCAACATCGGGCTAGAGGGGATCCTGCTAATAGGTGCTTTCGTGGGGGCGCTGGGGGCCGAGGCAGCGGGGGGACCGATACCCGGACTCCTTATCGGCATGGGGGTGGGGGCGCTAATAGGCTTTCTGTTCTCGGTCATCGCCACTTATTGGAAAGGGACCCAAATGATCGCCGGGATCGGGATCAACCTGTTCGCCCTCGGGTTCGTGGCCTTCGGGCTCATCCAGCTCGGGGCTCCCGGGTTTCACGCTGTGCCCAAAGAGGTGCAACTCATCAAGCTCAAGACCCCCATGGGGTCAATCAGTCCCATGATCTTCGTGACGCTGGTGCTACCGCTCCTCGCCTACTGGTTCCTGAATAAGACCAAAGCCGGGCTCATCCTCAAGGCGACCGGTGAGAACCCGGAGGCCGCTGACGTGGCCGGGATCAACGTGAATCTGACCCGGATCCTCGCCACCACCTTCGGCGGGGCATTGGCCGGGCTGGGCGGGGCGTATATGTCCGTGGCTTGGATCGGTTCAGTAACTAAGGAGATCTCCGCTGGGCGGGGGTTCATCGCCCTGGCCACGGTGGTGTTCTCCGGACTCAACCCCCTGCTCGGGCTCCTCGGGGGGTTCATCTTCGGGTTCTTCCAATCCCTGGCCACCTGGATCAAAACCCTGCCATCTAAGCCAATTCCCTGGCAGTTCGTGGAGATGCTGCCCTACATAGTCACCTTGCTCGTGGTCTCCGGGGCCATCGGCCGGGTGCGCTTCCCCAAGGCACTCGGCGTTCCCTACCGGCGCGAGTGACCTCAGGACCTTTGGCCAGGGTGGCGTTGCTCGGCGACGTGAACGTTGACGTGACGCTTCCGGTCCCACGGTTCCCCCTACCGGGAACGGAGGAGCTGAGCGAACGTCTGCACCTTTCCCTGGGCGGCTCCGTGGT
>MTPE01000458.1 GCA_002011835.1 Desulfarculaceae bacterium JdFR-95
GGCCAGGCGGGCGGCGGCCTGGCCGGCCAGGTGTCCGGAGAACAGGGCCTGGGGGATGCCGGCGCCGGTGACGGGGTGGGTGAGTCCGGCGGCGTCGCCGGCCAGGAGCAGGCGGTCGCGGGCCAGGGTGGGGCGGGGTCCGTCCACGGGGATGGCCCCGCCGCTGGCGGCGAGCACCCCGGGGCGGATGAGGCCGGTTTCCCGCAGTTCGCGGCGCAGGTCTTCCAGCAGGCGTCTGGGGCCGGCGGCGGGCAGGCAGCCCAGGCCCAGGTTGGCGGCCGTATCCTTGGGGAAGAGCCAGGCGTAGCCGTGGCGGAAGCGCGGGTCCAGGAAGACCAGGGTGCGCTCCAGGGGCCGGGCCAGGGGCACCTCCAGCTGCACTCCGGCGAGCAAGCGGGGTGGGCTTAGTCCCCAGGCGCGGGCAGTGGGCGAGGCGGCGCCGTCGGCGGCCACCACCGCCCCGGCCCGGACCGGGGTGACGCGGCCGGAGCGGCGCAGGAGCAGGTATTGGCCCTCCCGGCCCAGGAAGCGGGTGGCGGCCCGGACCGTGGCGCCGGCCTGGGCGGCCACCAGGGCCAGGTGGTGGTCGAAGACCTGGCGGTCCAGCATCCAGCCAGGCACGGGGCTGAAGCGGCGCTGGCCGGCCAGGCGGGNCTCCATGCCCTCCACGGCCTGGACCCGGGCGCGGGGGGGTATGTCCAGCTCCAGGCCCAGGGCGCGGGGCACGTACTCGGCGCAGTGGGGCAGGGCGCCCAGGCGGCGCTTGCGGTCCACCAAGAGCACGCGTGCGCCGGCCTGGGCGGCGGCGGCCGCGGCGCGGCAGCCGGCGGGTCCGGCGCCGATGATCACCACGTCCCAGGTCTCAGGCATGGCACATCACCCGCGCCACCTTGGCGATGAGGTGGGTGTTCATCTCGGTCTGGTTGTCGAAGTGGCCGGCGTAGGCGGCCATGCCCTTGCCCAGGTCGTAGCAGGTGGTGGAGTCCAGGTTGACCAGCACCCCGCGGGCGCCGGAGGTCTCCAGCTCCTGCTGGTGTTTGCAGTAGAAGGCCTCGCAGCAGGAGCCCAGGAAGCTCCGGCCCGAGGCGCGCACGCGGATGAGCGTCTGCATGAGGTGTTCGAAGCTCTGCACGGACACGGGGGTGAGTTCCAGGTCCTGGGCCAGTTGGTACATCTCGGCGAACTGGCACTCGCCGCAGCGGGCGCAGTCGGNGACGTAGCGGTATTCGCACTCCGGNGGTTTGGCGCAGTAGGGGAGCAGGAGCCATCCCGGGGGCGCCTGGTCCAGGCGCTCGGCCTCCAGGCCCACCAGGAACAGCTCNGCGGCCTCGTCCTCGGGGAAGTGNCGGGCCAGGGCNCGGCGGGCGGCGGCGGCGGCCACGGCCGCGGCCACCTCCTGGGGGGGTATGCCCACCAGCTCGCCCTGGCTCTGGGCCAGGAAGTCCAGCACCTGGTGGTAGAGGGCCTGGGGTTTGGCCTTCTGGCCCATGAGCGCGGCCTCCAGGTCCATGACCAGACGCTGGGGGCGGCTGAAGAAGTCGCCGGTGATGAGGGCCTTCTGGATGCGGCTTCCCCGGGCCTCCAGCCACAGGTGCACGCGCAGGGTGCCGCCGTCGGTCTGGCGGATGGCGTTGAGCCAGGCGGGGCGGCTTTCCGCGCCGCGCCGGCGGAATATCCAGTCCTGGCTCTGGAAGTAGGGCAGGCGGGCGGCCAGCTCCTCGCGCTCCTGGGGGGTGAGCTCCCCCGGGGTCAACTCCAAGTCCAGCGCGCGGGCGAAGGCCGCGGCCAGCTCCTGCTTGAGGCGGTCCAGGTCCACCGGGCCCACCAGGTCCTCCAGGAAGGCCATGCGCTCCATGAGGGATTCGATCTCGCGTTTCTTGAGCTTCTCCACCGGTACGCGCAGGGCCTTGAGGAAACGCTCGATCTCGTTCTTGATCAGAACGGTGCCCTGGAACAGGGCTCCGCCCTCCAGAGTCATGCCGCCGGTGCCGGAGACTTTGCGGCCGTGGACCTCGATGTCGTTGCGGGGGCGGAAGCGGGCCTCCACCCCCAGGGCGGAGAGCCCCTGGGCCGCGGCCCGGCAGATGCGCTCCAGGGCGGGGGCGAAGCCACCGGTGAAGGGAGGGGTGCCCAAGGGCGCGATCAGCTCCCAGCCCAGGGCCGAGCGCTGGAACAGAAGCGCCCCCCCGCCGGTGAGGCGGCGGTTTATCTCGATGCCCTGGGCGCGGCAGTAGTCCAGGCGCAGCTCGCGTTCCACCTGCTGGTGATAGCCCACCAGGGCGGCGTCGGGGTCGAACTGCAGGAAGCGCAAGGTCGGGGGGGACANCCCCGCNCCGGCGCGGCGGGTGAGCACCTCGTCCAGGGCCATGTTCTCGGCCGCGCTCAGGTGTCCGGTGTCCAGCAGGCGGTAGCGGNTCATGGCGGTGCGGCCCCGGTGGTGGTTCACTCCTCGGGTTGCAGTTCGAACTGTTCGGCGTGCAGGCGGGGGTCGGGGATGACCTGTACGGTGAGGCCCAGGCAGGTCTCCAGCTCCTCCAGGGGGTAGCGTTCCTCCTGCAGGAGCACCTCGGCCACCCGGGGATGCACGCGCACGCTGACCGCGGTGACGCCTCCGCTTTGGAACTCGCGTTCCAGGGCGCGGAACAGCTCGTAGCAGACGGTGGTAGGGCTCTTGATCATGCCCCGGCCGCGGCAGTAGAAGCAGGGCTCCTTGATGGTCTCGGCCAGGGACTCGCGCACGCGCTTGCGGGTCATCTCCACCAGGCCCAGGGCGCTCATGCCCAGCACGTTGGTGCGCGAGCGGTCGGCGGCCAGGGCCCGCTTGAGGGCCTCCACCACCCGCTGGCGGTTGCTCTCGCGCTCCATGTCGATGAAGTCGATCACAATCAGCCCGCCGATGTCGCGCAGGCGGATCTGGTAGGCGATCTCCTTGACCGCCTCCAGGTTGGTCTTGAGGATGGTCTCCTCCAGATTGTATCCGCCCACGTAGCGGCCGGTGTTGACGTCGATGCTGGTGAGGGCCTCGGTCTTCTCGATCACCACGTAGCCGCCGCTCTTGAGCCAGATCTTGTGTTCCAGGGCGCGGGCGATCTCGGCCTCCACCCCGTAGGCCTCGAAGATGGGCTCGCGGCCCTGGTAGAGCTCCACGCTGTCGCGCAGGCGGGGCATGAAGGTGGAGACGAAGTTCACCACCTCCTCGTACTCCTCGCGGCAGTCGATCACCAGGCGGTCCACGTCGCGGGTGAACAGGTCGCGCACCGCGCGCAGGCTGACCGACAGGTCCTGGTGCAAGACCTCCGGCACCCCGGCCCGCCGCCGGCGCTGGTTGATGGCGTCCCACAGCGAGAGCAGAAACTCCATCTCCGCCCGCAGCTTGTCCTCGCTCTGGCCCTCGCTGACCGTGCGGGCGATGAAGCCGCATCCCGGCGGGCGCATGGCCTCGATGAGACTGCGCAGGCGGGCGCGTTCGGCCTCGTCCTCGATGCGCCGGGAGACGCCCACGTGGTCTATGGTGGGCATGAGCACCAGATTGCGGCCCGGCAGGGTGATGTGGGTGGTGAGGCGGGCGCCCTTGTTGCCCAGGGGCTCCTTGGCGATCTGCACCATGATCTCCTGCCCCTCGCGCAGCATCTCCTCGATGCGGGGAGCGCCTTCTCCGGGGTGGGGCGGAGGGACCTCGGCGGGTTCCAGGCCCGGGGCCACGTCGCCCACATAGAGGAAGGCCGCCTTGGACAGCCCGATGTCCACGAAGGCGGCCTGCATGCCCGGCAGCACCCGCGCCACCCGCCCCAGGTAGATGTCTCCCGCCAGGGCGCCTTCCTTGTGGCGCTCCACGTACACCTCCAGCACCTGGCGGTTGTCCACCAGGGCCACGCGGGTCTCGTAGGAGCGCGCGTTTATGAGCAGGGTGGTGGCCATCGCAGGACCGATCTCGGCTCATTCGGCAAATGGCGGGGTGATAGGCAGCTTGGGATTGCGGCCCCGGCCGCCAGCCCAGGAGATGGGATGATGTTTCGTCGTCTTTGCGAGGAAAATGATATGGTCCCTCACTTGGACTACAACCGGAATACCGAGGCCGTGAATCCGTGTAGTGTCCCTTTTCATATCATTTTCCTCGCAAAGACGAACGCCCGATCTTGTTCATCCCGGTCCGGCCCGGTCAAGGCCGTGAACCCAACGAGGGTGGCCGGGGGCCAGCCTTGACCGGTCCGGGCCGGGATGATTCTACCATCACCCCGGCGTTTGCCGGATGAGCCCCGGTGCTCCCTTCCTGCCAACCACATACCACGACCGTTGTCCACTGCAACCCCCACATCTAGCTCCCCCCTTCGGCCGGGGCCGGGTGGCGGGCGGCGATCTTGAGGGCGCGGGCGTGGGCGGCCTCCTCCGGGCTGAGGCCGAAGACCCCCTCCAGGATCTCGGCCGGCTTGGGCCGGCCCCCGGCCCGGCCCACCACCACCTCCAGCCCCTCCTCGCGCAGGCGCATACGCTTGAGCGCACCCTTGAGGTCGATGGTGCGGGTGCCCTTGGGCGTGGTGCGGCGGTAGAGCAGGGCCTCCTGGCGCTGGAATTGCTCCAGGCGCGCGGGGTCCAGCTCGCGGGGAGCCTGCACCAGGTAGGTGACCTCCTCCGGCTCGGCCAGGCCCTCGCCGGGAAGCTGGCGGCGGCCGTCGGCCAGGCGTAGGCCCTCCGGGAGCCGGGCGTTGACCGCCTGCTCCAGCTCCTGGGGCGGCGGCGAGCCCAGCACGGTCACCGACAGGGTCTCCACCAGGCTTTCCACCCCCACCGGCAGGGCCGAGGCGGTCTTGACCAGGGGGTGGGGATGGAAGCCCTGGGAGAAGGCCAGGCGCACCCCGGCGCGCTGGAAGGCGCGTACGATCTGGCTGATCATCTCCAGGTGGCCCAGGAAGCGGGCGGGGCCGGTCTTCTCCAGGCGGAAGCGGTAGGTGGTGGGCTCGGCCGGGGGCGGGGGCGGCGGTGGAGTCAGGTCCTCGGGCTGGGCCGGGCGGGGCTTGAGGCGGCGGTGGTCGCACACCCCGCAGTCCTGGCAGGGCCCCAGGCGGCAGTCGGGGGTGTGCTGTTCGGCCCGGGCGCGCTGGCGCTCGCGCAGGAGGAACTCCTTGCTCACCCCCAGGTCGATGTGATCCCAGGGCAGCACCTCGTCGGGATCGCGGGCGCGCAGGTATTCCTCCGGGGAGAGCCCCGCCCGGGCGAGGGCCTCCAGCCAGGTATCCAGGCGCAGGTGTTCGCTCCAGCCGTCGAAGCGGCAACCCGCGGCCACGGCCAGCTCCAGGGCCCGGGCCAGGCGGCGGTCGCCGCGGGAGAGCACGCCCTCGATCAGGCTCTGGGCGGGGTCGTTCCACTTGGCCCGCACCCGGGGCAGGTCCAGGGCCCGGCGGGCGGCCTGCAGGCGGCGGCGGGCCTNGTCCAGGTCCAGTTGGGCCTCCCACTGGAAGGGGGTGTGGGGCTTGGGTACGAACACCCCCAGGCTGGCGTGCACCACCGGGCGGCGGCCC
>MTPE01000278.1 GCA_002011835.1 Desulfarculaceae bacterium JdFR-95
GCCGGTCCACAACCGGCCCCACCACCTGAGCCTGCAGCGGGCCCTGCCCCTGTTGGCCCGCTGGCGGCCGGGGCGGGTGGTGTTCACCCATCTGTCCTGCCAGGACGTGATCCCCGGCGACGAGCCCGCCAACCGGATGCTCAAGAAGTACCCCCCCGCCGAGCCCCTGCGCGATCCCCAGGGCCGGCCCTATCCCATCCCCCGCGACCAGGCCCAGTGGCAGGAGACGGTGCGGCGGGTGCTGGCCGACCAGGGCCTGGANATCCCCGCCACCGTGGCCCACGACGGCCTGCGCCTGCGGCTCTAGCGCCGCCNGGNCCAACCAGGTCGTCTTGAGCCGGTGCGGCCGGCCTACAGCAGGTTGACCAGGTAGAGGTCGGCCAAGACCGAGATGGCCTTGAGCGAGGCGTTGTAGGCGTTCTGGTTCAGCTTCAGGGTGAGGAAGGCCTCGGTCAGGTCCGTCTCCTGCAGGTTCTTGAGGTTCTCGCTGCCCAGCTTGTCGTGCTCGTCCAGTACGGTCTGGCGCACGGTGATGCGATTCTGGCGGGTGCCGGCCTCGGCGGTATAGTCGGTGAGCGCCTCCAGGGCCTGCTTGAGCGCGGCCAGGGCCTGGCCGCTGTAGTTCTGGGCGGTCTCGCGGTCACCGTTCTCCATCTGGTAGCGCCACTGGTTGAGCACGTCCAGCACGTGGCCCTGGCTCTGGTCGATCTCGTAGTAGAAGCTGTCACCGGTGTTGAAGGTCTGGTTGTCGATGTAGAAGAAGATGCCGTCGCCGGCGTTTTGGGGGTGCATCTGGATGGAGTAGGTGAACTGGTCGCCCACGGCGAAGTCCACGCTGCCCTGCTCCAGGTAGAACTGCACCCCGTCGCCGCCGGGGATGGTGACCGCGTTGTCCGAGCCGTAACCGGTGGTCTGCACCGACTCGGTGTGGCTCACGCCCTGGTCGTCCACCCAGCTCACGTCGAAGGTGACCTGGTTTCCGCTCACCGCGGTGACCTGCCAAGTATATTGGCGGTTGGTGAGCCCGCGGTAGTTGCCGGCCAGCTTGAGGTCGCCGTCGGTGGTGTTGCCCGGGTCGGGGGTGGCGGTCTGGCCGGAGAGGTCCACCTTGGGCAGGTGGCCGTTGATGGGGATCACGGCGGCGTTGTCGATGCCCGCCCCGCGCAAGGCGATCTCGTGCACGTGTTCCACCCCCTGGTCGTCCTTGAAGGTGACGCGGAACTTGACCTGGCCGCCGGGTACGCTGCCGCCGCTGATCACGTCGAAGGTGATCTGGCGGTCCTCGAGCCCCCGGTACACGCCGGCCAGACTCACGGTGCCGACGATGCTGGAGCTCTTGGGTTGAGCGGTCTCGCCCAACAGGGGGATGCTCAGGTTGTCGCCCAGCAGTTGCTCGGCGTTCCAGTTGTAGACCAGGCGCCCGCCGGCCTCGCTGAAGTTTATCTCCAGGTCCTGGTCGTTGCCCTGGTAGTGGTCCGCGGTGAGGGTGTAGACCGCGCCCTCGTGGAAGGTGAGGTCGTCGCGGTAGATGGACAGTCCTCCGGTGCCGGTGATGCTCTGGGCGCCGCTGTCGCCGGCGGTGGAGAGGGTCACGTCCTGGGTCTGGAGCGCGCCGTCGTCGTCATACCACTGCAGGCGCAAGGTGACGTCGTCGCCCTCCACCGCCAGCACCGTGGCCCGGATGGTGGTGCCCAGGCGCAAGTCACCGCTGCCGGTGATGTACAGCCCGCCCGAGGACTGGGTGTTGGTGCCGTCGAAACCGCCGTAGAGGGAGCCGGTGGTGCTGATGGTGGTGTTGGAGGAGGCCAGGGTCACGTTGCCGGCCATGCCCACCGCCCGCGCCTGCACCTGCACCCAGGCGTCGTTGCCGTTGGTCACCGTGGTGGCGGTGAAGGCCTCGGTGTGGCTGACGATGAAGTTGGCCAGATCGTTGGCATAGAGAGCGGCGGTGGAATAGGTGTTGCCGCCGGTGATCTCCCTCCAGGTCCAGGTGTAGTTGCCCAGGGTCACGGTCTGGTCCGGGTCGGGGGCGAAGCCCGCCGCGTCGCCGTCGATGTGCAGCACCCCTTGCGCGCGGCGGCCGGCGTTGATCTCCTCCACCAGCTCGGTGGCGGTGATGTCCTGGTCGATGGTCAGGTTGGGACTGGGCGGCAGCTCGCTGATCACGAAGGACCCGGTGCCCCGCGAGATGATGTTCACCTTGGTGTTGTCGTTGGGGTCCAGCCAGCCGAAGAAGTGCCCGATGCCCGACTCGTTGATCCGGTTCACCAGGTCGGTGGCGCTGGTCACCCCGGTGAATACGGTGCTGAAGCTGGCACCGGAGAAGCCGATGGAACAACTGCCGGTGATGGTCAACTCCGCGTCGGTGCGATAGATCTGCAGGCCCAGGGTGGTGTTGGTGGGGTCGGTGTCCCAGGCCAGCACCTCGCCCACCGCGTCGCTCACCAACGAGGACGTGGTGGCCACGGTGTTGACCGAACGCCATATGTCGGGCCGTGAACTGCTGGCGTTCTGCTGCTCGTACCAGTTGCTGAAGTAACCTACGCTGTAGAGGTTGTCACCCAAGGTGATGGTCGTGGCAGGGCTGGTGGGGGGCACCACGATGTTGTCGCCGTTTTGCGCCGTGGTGAACCGGATGGCATAGTTGCCGGTGTTGGGATCCTGATAGAGACTGGCGATGATGCCGTGTCCCGGACCGGAGTCGCTCACCAGGGTGGCGGGATCGTCCACCAGCACCGTGTTGCTCACCGGCGACGCCTCGGTACGGCTGCCCCCGAAGATATAACCCCCCTCCACACGGGTGTTGGCCAGGGTGATTATCTGCTCGATTATCCCCCCCACCTCGCTGGCCGTGCTCTGATACTGCTCCTCGTCGATGGTCCCGTTGGCCATCTGCTCGGCCAGGGCCTGGGCCCGCTGGAGCAGGTCGCTTATGGAACGCATGGCCTCCTCGGAGGCGGTCATCCAGGAACTCGCCCACTCCAGATTGTTGCGATATTGGTCCACCTCCATCAACAACTGACGGCTGTCCAGGATGGTCACGGCATAGGCCGGGGCGTCCGAAGGGGCGTTCACCTTGTACCCGGTGGCGATGTGACGATTGGTCTCCACCTGGTCCAGGTAGAGATTGCCCAGGTCCCGCAAGACCGTGCGGTAGTAGATCTCCTGGGTGACCCGCATGTGACCCTCCGTGGTCGAGGACAGAGAAATCCATCCCTCAGCCAAAGCAAGGGCCGTGCCATGTCCCCACCCAGGAATCGGTCGGACAACATATTGTTTTCAATGACTGTTTCTGGAAGGCCTCTCGGAAAAGCGACCCCGGAAACACCCCACAGGGAAGCCCTTGCCGGAAAAAAGCGACACCCCTCAGCCCCGCACCAGGCGCAGCCGGTCTCCTTCCACCTGGGGCCGCAGGCCGTACCCCGCCGCCACCTCCACCACCGACCGGCCCCACAACAAGGTCAGCTCCTGGGGCGGGTAGCCGTAGCGAGCGCAGATTCCCTGGCGCAGGCGGTGGTCCAGGTCCATCAGCTCCAGGGCCCTCTCTTCGGCCTTGGGGTCTCCTGCCGCGGCCTGGGCCAAGACCCGNGCCAGCTGCGCCGCGGGCAGCTTGAGTTCGTATTCGGCCACCAAGGTGCGGGCCAGCTCGTCCCGCTGGTAGATCAGCAGGCGATCCAGGCGGGGCAGGTCCTCCAGTTGGCCGGCATGCCGACCGGACCAGCACTCCAGGTGGCGACACTGCAGAGGCCGGTGAGGATATATGGCGCAGCGGTGGTCTTCCAGGAACACGCACCCTCCCTGCGGGTGCTCGGCCAGCTTGATCAGCTCCTGCTCCAGCACCAGGCTGCGCCTCAGGCGGTGGGAATAGACTCGCTCGCCTGCGCGCAGGGTCACCAACTCGGCGCGGGGGATGTGTCCCTCTTGCACCAGGGGGAGGTCGCGGCGGTANAGGGTGGGGCTGCTGGTGCGACAGCAGGTGCCGCAGGCCAGACACTCCTGCGCCGTGGCCAGCTCCTGCAGGCGCCGGGCCAGGGGGAAGGCCTGGCGCCGACGGGCCAGACTCACCAACTCGGGCCGCGCCAGCACCACGGCCAAGGCCCCGGCCGGGTGCATGGGCCGGAGCTCGGCCAGCACCTCGGCCACCACCTGGGTGGCCTTAGCAGGTGAGGCCACGGCCAGGCGCTGGGCCAAGCGGGGACCCAACTCCTCCTTCACGCCTTATCCCTCGCGCAAGTAGAAAGGATTACAATATATCCAGGGACGCAAACCTCCAGGCCAACGCCGGCGGAACACCTCCAGGCGCCACACCCCCGGCCCCTCTACCGGCCAACGAAAGCGCCGGCCCCAGCCCTGCACCACGGGCCGGCCGTGGCACACCAGTCGCGCCCAGCCGCGGGCAGGCAGCTCCACCTCCACCTCCAGCCCCGGGCGATAGGCCAGCTCCGCCCCCGGAAGCCAGACCCGCCCCTCCGGCCCCCGCAGACGACAGGTGAAACCCCGCGCCCGCCCCAAGACACAATAGGCCCGCCCCGCCCGCAGGGCGGAGATCACCAGCTCCTGATCGGCCTCGGCCCGGCCGGTGAAGGGCCGCTCCAGCCACAGGCCGGTGGTGAGCAGGCGCATGTGGCGGCGATAGGAATAGATCCGCACCGGCAGCCAAGCCCGACCGCTGGAGAAGCCGTGGGCGTCCGCCCCGGCAAAGGCCGGCCAGCACCGCCGCCGACCCACCGTGTCCCACAGGGCCAACACCACCGGATCCGGCCCGGCCAGATAACGCCCCGGCATCAACACCCGCCCCAGCCCCAGCCAGGGGCTGTCCAGGCCGCGCTTGAAGGCGCTCATGGCGTTCCACAGCTCCAGGCCGTCGGCCTCCACCCCCGCGGCCAGATCCAGGGCCACGAAGGAGCGCGAACTGGACACCAGCGGCAGGGCCGGGTCCAGGGGATGGGCCAGCGCGGTCCATGCCCCCGCCGCCCGCGCCCGGGCCAGCTCGGCGGCCATGTCCCCTTCGGGGTCTTCTTCCGGCGGCCGGGCCGGCGGCCGGCCCCCTCCCACCAGGATCAGGTGGTTGTGGCGGGGACTGGCCTCACTGCCCGCCACCAACAGCACCCCCTCCACCCAGCGCGGACCGGCAAGGGAGCGGTCGTGGTCGGTGAGCACCACCACCTCCACCCCGCTCGCCGCCGCGGTACGGGCAACCTCCTCCACCGAGGCCCGACCGTCGCTCAAGGTGGTGTGCACGTGAATCAGGGCGGTTACGGCATGGATGCGATGGACGGAGGGAAACGACTCCTCGCTCTGGCGTGAAAGCTCCCCCACCCTGAGTCAGCCTCGCCTCTCAGACCGCGGTCCCCAGCGCCCGGGCCAGGATACGGCGGGAGTTGTCCCACAGCTCGGCCAGGCGCTCCTCCGGCACCCCCGCTCCCAACGCCACCCGCCGCGCCATCTCCGCGTCGATCAGGT
>MTPE01000233.1 GCA_002011835.1 Desulfarculaceae bacterium JdFR-95
GTGTACGGCCACAAGCCGTACCGAGGGTTCGAATCCCTCTCTCTCCGCCACAGTTTCCCCTACCCGCCCGCCCCACAAGCCCCTTCGTCCCCAGCGCCCCACTTCCAGGAGCCGCAATCCTTGACTTTGGGTACACTGGGGCCTATAGTGACCCCAATATGATGGGATAGTGTCACCATGAGCAACTATATATTGGGAGTCCTTGGTCAACTCCTCACCCCGGCTCCCCTACCCACGCTGCAGGCAGGCCTGGCGGCGGGCCGTGGGGCCGACGTGTGGCACTTGGTCATGGGGGCGGGGCCGGTGGTGCAGGGGGTCTTGTGGCTCCTGGTGATTTTCTCGGTCCTGTCCTGGGCGGTGATAATAACCCGCTTCCGGGTGTTGTGGGCGGCGCGGCGGGAAAACGCCCAGTTTGCCGAGCTGTTCTGGAAAGCCAACAGCCTGTCGGTGGCCTACACCCAGACCAAGCACCTGAGCCAGAGTCCGCTGGCGGCGGTGTTTCGGTTGGGTTACGCCGAGTTGGGCAAGGTGATGCGCCTGTCGGGGGGGGAGGGGGCCCTGCCCAAGGAGGTGGTGGACAACCTGCGGCGGGCCCTGGCCCGGGGCCAGGCCGCCGAGGCCACGCGTCTGGCCAAGTCGGTGACCTTCCTGGCCACCTGTGCCAACACCGCCCCCTTCATCGGNCTGTTCGGCACGGTCTGGGGGATCATGGACGCCTTCCGTTCCATCGGCACCACCGGCGCGGCCAACCTNGCCACGGTGGCCCCGGGCATCGCCGAGGCCCTGGTGGCCACGGCCACGGGCCTGTTCGCCGCCATCCCCGCGGTGGTGTTCTACAACCACTTCAACCGCCGCATCGAGGTCCTGGAGGCGGAGATGGACTCCTTCGCCCAGGACTTCCTCAACCTGGTGGAGCGCGACCTCATGCGCCGCCAGGGACCGGCGATGGAGGCGGTGCGCCCGGCGGGAGGGATGGGGGCCTGAGAAAAGCCGTCCCCCGCATACGGGCGGGACATGGACACCCGCCCCCGCTGAAGCGGAAAAAACGAGGTGAGCCATGGCCGGCGTGTCCCCGGGCAAGGGTCGTCGCTACATGGGCGAGATCAACGTGGTGCCCCTGGTGGACGTCATGTTGGTGCTGCTCATCATCTTCATGGTGACCGCACCCATGATGATCCAGGGCCTGGACGTGCGCCTGCCCGTGACCGACGCCGGGGCCCTGAAACAGAGCGAGGACCTGCTGGTGTTGTCGGTCACCCGTGATGGCCGGCTGTTCCTGGACGAATACCCCGTGCCCATCGAGGGTCTGGCCGACAAGATACGCAACATCGTGCAGCGCAAACCCGGCACCCGGGTCTATCTGCGCGCCGACCGCGACGTGCCCTACGGCGTGGTGGTGCGGGTGCTGGCCCAGACCCGCAAGGCCGGGGTGCAGAACCTGGGTATGGTCACCGAACCCGAGCGGGTCTCCCCGCCGGCAAAGAAAAAGAAGAAACCTTGAGCNCCGCCTCCGCCACCACCAGCTTCCTGCCCCACCAGGACCGCGACCAACTGGGTTGGGGCGTCCTGGTCAGCCTGGGGCTGCATGTCTTGTTGGTGGCGGCGTTGGTGCTCTGGCCCGGCTGGCACGCCTCCCGCCGTATCACCTTCGCCCCGGTCTACAGCGTGCGCCTGGTAGGGCCGCCGCGCCTGCCCGCTCCCGCCGCGCCCAAACCCAAACCCGCGGTCCGGGTCAAACCCAAGCCCAAATCTCCGGCCCGACCCGCGCCGCGGCCCAAGCCCGCCGCATCCAAAAAAGAGGCCATCGGCCTGAAGAAAAAGAAGGCTGCCAAGCCCAAACGCCGCGTGCGGGCCAAGCCCACCCCCAAGGTGGACGACAGCGCCGAGCTGGACAAGAGGATCCGCCGCCTGCAGCGCAAGGTGGCGGCCGAACGCGCCCTGGAGCGGGCCATCAGCCGCATCCAGAGCCGGGTGGCCAGCCGCAACAACACCCTCCCCGGTGCCTTCGCCTCCGCGGGCGGGGGGCAACTCTCCATGCGCTTCCAGGTATACTACACCCAGCTATGGGAGAAGATACGACGTCACTGGGTCGTGCCCGAAGCCCTGGTACAGAACACCCGCGGGCTCATGGCCGTCATCGTCATGCGTATCCGCAAGGACGGCTCCCTGGCCAAGGTGTGGCTGGAGCAGAGTTCGGGCAACCCCCGCTTCGACACCAGCGCCCTGCGCGCGGTGGAACGCGCCGCTCCCTTCCCTCCCCTGCCGGCCGGCCTGCGCCAGCCGGTACACGAGGTGGGGGTGCGCTTCCGTATCGAGGACATCACGCAATGAGAGCTCTCACCCGTATCACCCGCTGTCTGTGCCTCCTGCTGGTTCTGCTGGGCCTGGGGGGAACCTGGCCCGCCGCGGCCCCGGCCCGGGTCTACATCGACGTGACCCAGCCCTTCTCGCGCAAGCTACCCCTGGCCCTGCCCGAATTTCAGCCCCTGCCCGGCGCCACCACCGACGCGGTGGGGGCTGAAGGCACCGCCCTGCTCACCCGCGACCTGGCCTTCACCGGTATCTTCGACATCCTGGACCCGGCCAGCTACCTGGGCCCGCCCAACCCCGGCAAGATCGCCTACCCCAAGTGGGCCAAGATCGGAGCCGAGTTGCTCATCGCCTGCTCCTACCAGGCCGCGGGAGACGCCCTCACCTTGGAGTGCCGCCTCTACGACGTGGTGGAGGGCAAGCTGCTCACCGGCCGCCGCTACGACGGGGTGCGCGCCGACCTGCCGGTGATGATCCACCGCTTCGCCGACGAGGTGATGCTGGCCATCACCGGCGAGCGCAGCGTGTTCAGCACCGTGATCGCCTTCGTGGGCGCCCGGCCGGGGGAGAAGGGCGCGATCAAAGAAATCTACACCATGAACTTCGACGGCTCCAACGTGCGCCGCTTCACCCACCGCGGCGACATCGCCCTCTATCCCGCCTTCTCCCCCGACGGCAAGCTCCTCGCCTACTCCGCCTACAGCCGCCGTCGGCCCGCGGTGTTCGTCCAGGCCCTGGCCGGAGGACAGGGACGGCTGGTGATCAACAAGCCGGGGGTGAACCTCACCCCCGTGTTCCGGCCCCGCAGCAACACCCTGGCCGTGTCCCTCAGCCACACCGGCCGCACCAACATCTTCCTGGTGGACCTGGCCGGCAACATACTCAAGCGGCTCACCAACGGCTGGGGCATCGACGTGGCGCCAGCCTTCTCGCCCGACGGCAGCAAGATGGCCTACGTCAGCGACCGCGGCGGCAGCCCCCAGATATACGTCCTGGACCTGGCNAGCGGCCAGCAACGGCGGCTGACCTTCGGCTTCAAATACTGCGCCGCCCCCGANTGGTCCCCCCGGGGAGACCTGATCGCCTTCCAGGCCCAGATCGACGGCGTGTTCCAGGTGGCCACCATCCGCCCCGACGGCAGCGACCTCAAGTTGCTCACCCGCNGCTGGGGCGGCGGCGAAGACCCCAGCTTCTCCCCCGACGGCCGGCTCATCGCCTATGCCAGCCGGGGCACCGGACGCTATCAGATATACGTGATGACCGCCAGCGGACAGCCCATCCGCAGGATCACCAGCCTGCCCGGCGACCAAACCGACCCCGCCTGGTCGCCGCGGGGTGTCTCGGTGGCGCGAAAGTAGGACGACCCAAACCCAAGGACGCTTTGAGGAGGTGACCACGTGAAGCAGAGATACCTGTGGCTGGCCTGTGCGGCCCTGATCCTGGCCCTGGCCTTCAGCCTGGGCTGCGCCAAGGAAAAGGTGGCCAAGCCCGGCCTCAGCGCCGAGGAACAGGCTCGGCTCAAGGCCGAACGCGAACGCCGCCTGCGCGAGGCCCGACTCAAGGAGCAGCAGGCCCGCGAGGCCCAGCTCCGCGAGATCTTCGTCAACCAGGACATCCACTTCGAGTACGACCGCTACGACCTCACCCCCGAGGCCAAGCAGATACTCAACCAGAAGGCCGCCTACCTCAAGGCCCACCCCGAGATCAAGGTGATCATCGAGGGACACTGCGACGAGCGCGGCTCCAACGCCTACAACATGGCCCTGGGGGAGAAACGGGCCAAGGCCGCCGCCGCCTACCTGGAGGCCATGGGCATAGACCCCAACCGCCTGGAAACCGTGTCCTACGGCGAGGAGCGCCCCCTGGTGCTGGGCCACACCGAGGAGGCCTACGCCGCCAACCGCAGGGCCCACTTCGTGATAAAGTAGCCGTGCAGGCGTGCCCGGAGCCGCAGCCCGGACACGCCGGGGGAGAGAAAGCGGCATGCCCAAGACCCTGATCTCCACCTTGCTCGTGGCGGCCCTGGCCCTCTTGGCCGCGGGTTGCGCCACGGTGGAACCGGAGCAGTTCGCCGCCCTGCAGGCCCAGGTCTATCGCAACCGCCAACAAATCCGTAAACTGGGCAAACAACTGGACCAGGCCCGCCGGCCCCAGGCCGAGCTGAGCGCCGAGATGGTCTCCCTGCGCCAGGAGCTGGCCAGCCTGCGTGGTCAAACCGAGGAGAACCGCCACCGCCTGGAGGTGCTCTCCCAACAGGACCGCCGGGCCCAACAGGAGCAACAAAAACAACTGGCCGAACGCCTGGCCAAGCTGGAGGCCCGCCTGGCCCGGGTGGAGAAGATGCTGGGAGTGAAGGCCGGCGCGACCAAGCCCGGCGCCGCCCCTGCCACTCCGGCTCCGGCCCCGACCCCGCCCCAGAGCGCCCGCGGACTGTACGACCTGGGCCACCGCCTGCTCAAGCAGAAATCCTACCAGGCCGCCCGCGGCCGCTTCCAGGAGCTGCTCAAGCGCTACCCCAAGAGCAAGCTGGCCCCCAGCGCCCAATACTGGATCGGAGAGAGCTACTTCCGGCAGAAGCGCTTCGAGGAGGCCATCCTGGCCTTCAACGTGGTGATCAAGCGCTATCCCAAGAGCAGCAAGGTGCCCGCAGCCCTGCTCAAACAGGGGTTGGCCTTCCGCGCGCTGGGCGACAAGCGCACCGCCCGTATCGTGCTGGGCAAGCTGGTGCGGCGCTACCCCAAGAGCAGCCAGGCCAAGCTGGCGCGCAAGGTGCTGGCTCGGCTGAAGTAGGGCGGCGGCCATGCTGGAGTTCATTCTCCTCACCCTGGTGGTGTTGGTCCCGGCCTGGCGCATCTGCACCCGGGTGGGCATCACCCCCTGGTGGTCCTTGGCCGTGGTGGTGCCGGTGTTGGGTTACCTGGCCCTGGCCCTGCGCCTGGCCTTCGGTCCCTGGCCCAACCAGGAGGGCGAAGCGTGAGCGGCCTGATCCTGTTGATCCTGCACGTGCTGACGGTGTGGCTGCACTGGCGTATCGCCGCCCGGGCCGGCTACCGGCCTGCCTGGGCCCTGCTCACCTTGGTGCCCATCCTCAACCTGGTGTTGATCTGGTGGTTCGCCTTTGCCCCCTGGCCGGGAGAGA
>MTPE01000095.1 GCA_002011835.1 Desulfarculaceae bacterium JdFR-95
GGGCCGTTGGCCTGGGCCCAGGGCGGAGGGGCTGGCCGGCGGGCGCGGGCAGAGGCGTGCCATGGACATAGTCATCTACGGGATCATCAACAGCGTCTCCCTGGCCCTGATGGCCCTGGGCTTCACCCTGGTCTACGGCGTCAGCCGCCTGCCCAACTTCGCCCACGGCGCCCTCTACGTCACCGCCGGGTTCATCACCTGGGAGCTGCTCCACCGCCTGGGCCTGCCTTATCTCCTGGCCATGCTCCTGGCCCTGGGCATCACCGGCCTGATCGGCGCCGCCATGTANCAGCTCATCCTGGTCCGCATCCGGGGCATGGCCATCAGCGAGATCATCGCCTCCTACGCCGTGGGCCTGGCCATCCTGGAGGGCCTGCGCTGGGGCGGGCTCAAGGGCGCCACCTTCATCCTGCCCCCCTTCGCCGAGGGCAGCCTGGAGCTGTGGGGGGTGACTGTGGACTACCAGCGCCTGATCGTGGTGGGCCTGGGCATGGCCACGGTGGGCTCGCTGTGGCTGTTCGTGAACCACACCCGCCTGGGACTGGCACTCAAGGGCATGGCCCAGGACGAGCGGGCAGCCCTCACCCTGGGCATCGACAGCGACCGCATGGCGGTGGTGGCCATGGCCCTGGGCGCGGTGTTCGCCGGCGTGGCGGCCCTGGTGTTGCTGCCCCTGGGCAACATCGTGGTGGAGGCGGGCTACAGTGTGCTCATCATGGCCGTGGCGGTGTGTATCGTGGGGGGGCTGGGCTCCTGGAGCGGAGCGGTGCTGGCCGCCTTCCTCATCGGCTTCGCCCAGATACTCACCGTGGTCTGGCTGGGCTCCCACTTCCAGGTGGTGGTGGCCCTGCTGGCCATCATCGTCACCCTGATCCTGCGGCCCAGCGGCATCTTCGGCCGCCAGAAGGAGCTGGAGGAAAGAGTCTAGACCATGCGCGAACACCACGCCGGCATGCGCCGCGAGCGCCTGGACCGGGGCATCAAGGTGCGCTGCGAGGGCGTGTATGCCATCAGCTCCTGGCGCGAGATCACCTTCCTGCTGGCCCCGCGCCTGGTGCTCATCCTGGGGCTGTTGGCCCTGCCCCTCATCTTCTGGCACCTGCCCTACTGGCAACGGGTGCTGTCCATCATCTGCATCTACTCCCTGCTGGCCCTGGGCTTCGACTTCCTGGCCCACTACGTGGGCCTGGTCTCCCTGGGCGGAGCCCTCTACGTGGGCGTGGGGGCCTACATCGCCGCCCTGCTCAACACCGAGCTGGGCCTGCCCCCGGCCGCCACCATACCCCTGGCCACCGTCCTGGGCGGCGGGCTGGTCACCCTGCTCCTGTGGCCCTGCCTGCCCCTGCGGGGGGTGTACTTCGCCATCGTGAGCCTGATGTTCCCCCTGCTGGCCACCCGCATCATCGAGGCCCTGGACATCTTCGGCGGCACCGACGGCATCCTGGGGGTGGACGGCCTGCCCAACAAGTGGGTGGAGATGTACCTGCTGGTGGGCTGCCTGCTGGTGGCCCTGTTCGGTCTGCGCCGCCTGGTGAACGAAGACGTGGGGCTGGTCTTCCGCGGGGTCAAGGACAACGACCAGGCGGTACGCGCCTCGGGCATCAACATCACCACCTATAAGGCCCTGGGGGTGTTCATCTCCGCCAGTCTGGGCTGCCTGGGCGGGGCGGCCCTGGCCCACATATACATGTGGGCCGGGCTCTCCCAGTTCGCCCTGGACTTCTCCATCATCCCCATCGCCGCCACGGTGGTGGGCGGAGGCGGCACCCTGGTGGGTCCGGTGTTGGGCTGCCTCATCCTGGTGCCCATCAGCGAGCTGCTGCGCGACTTCGGCACCCTGCGCATCGCGGTCTATGCCGCCATCCTCTGCGCCTTCATCGTGTTCAAGAGCGAGGGCCTGGTGCNCTTCGGGGTGCGCAAGTACAACCAGTTCGAGCACTGGGTGGAGATATGAGCGCGGCGGAAAGNAACTCCCCCGGCCAGGACCGGGNCCCCCTGCTGGTGGTGGAGGGGCTGTGCAAGAACTTCGGCGGGGTGCAGGCCCTGAGCGAGGTGAGCTTCACCCTGCGGCGGGGCGACATCCTGGGCATCATCGGGCCCAACGGCTCGGGCAAGACCACCCTGGTCAACTGCATCACCGGCTTCGTCAAGCCCGACCGCGGGCGCGTGGTGTTCCAGGGCCGGGACATCACCGGCTGGCCCGCCCACCGCATCGCCGACCTGGGGCTCACCCGCACCTTCCAGGTCATGCGCCCCTACTACTCCCTGCCCGCCTTCAAGAACCTGATCGTGCCCCTGTTCTCGCCCCGGGCCCGGCGCACCGGCGGCTGGCGGGGCGGCGGCCGCCAGGGCAGCCGCGACACCGTGGCCGTGGACATCCTGGAGGAGATCGGCTTCGAACGCGACTCCTACGTGCCCTACAAGTCCGCTTCCTCCCTGCCCACCGGCTACCTCAAGCGCCTGGAGCTGGCCCGCTGCCTGGCCCTGCGGCCGGAGCTGATCATCTGCGACGAGGTGTTCTCCGGCCTGTCCATGAGCGAGATGGCCTCCATGGTGCCCCTGATGGAAAAGCTGCAGATGGAGGGGATCACCCTGGTGATGGTGGAGCACCGCCTGCGCGAGCTGTTCCGCCTGGCCAACCGGGTGCTGGTGCTCAACTTCGGGGCCAAGATCGCCGAGGGCTCCCCCCGACAGGTCATGGAGGACCCCGCGGTCAAGGAGGCCTACTTCGGCTCCGAGGAGGTCATGAGCCATGTTTGAGGCCCAGGGGCTGATGGTCTTCTACGAGAACATGCTGGCCCTCAACAACGTGAGCCTGTCCTGCGGGGAGGGACAGATCATCGGTGTGTTCGGGGCTAACAGCGCCGGCAAGTCCACCCTCATGTACACCCTCTCGGGCATCATGCTGGACATCGCCCGCAAGGAGGAGATGGCCGGCGGGGAGCGCATAACCATCCGGGGCAGCATCCGCTACCAGGGCCGGGAGATCATGGAACACAAGCCGGCCCAGCGCGCCCGCGCCGGCATCATCCTCTGCCCGGAGCGGCGCCGCATCTTCCCCGAGAGCAGCGTGCTGGAGAACCTCAAGATCGGGGCCTACCTGGCCAGCCGCCAGCAGGCCAGAGAGACCCTGGAATACGTCTTCCGCATCTTCCCGCCCCTGGCCCGCATCAAGAACCGACTGGGCGGGTTCCTCTCCGGGGGGGAACAGCAGATGCTGGCCATCGGCCGGGCCCTGATGGCCCAGCCCCGACTGCTGTTGTTGGACGAGCCCCTGTTGGGCCTGAGCCCGGCGATCCAATACTGGCTGGCCAAGGCCATCCGCGAGATACGCGACCAGCGGGGCACCTCCATCATCGTGGCCGAACAGTACGCGCGGCCCATCATGCCCATCATCGACTACGGCTACATCCTGGAGAACGGCTCCGCGGTGGTGGAAGGCACCCGCGAGGAGCTGATGGACAACCCGGACGTGCGGGCCGCCTATTTCGGCACCTGAACCGGGCGAGAGAGGGGCGACCATGGAGGCGGAATACACCTTCAGCCGTTTCGAGCTGGCCCGCCAGCGCTGGCCCGAGCACACCGCCCTGGTGTTCTTGGGCGACCGCTTCAGCTATCGCCGCCTGGGCGAGCTGGCCGACCGCTTCGCCACCGGCCTGCACCGCCTGGGCGTGGGCAAGGGAGACCGGGTGCTGATCTATCTCGCCAACTGCGTGCAGTTGGTGGTGGCCTACCTGGCGGTGCAGAAGCTGGGTGCGGTGGTGGTGCTGGTCTCGCCCATCTACACCAGCCACGAGCTGGAATACATGATCCAGGACTCCGGGGCCGAGACCGTGATCTGCCACGACACCAACTACGGCTACGTGCAGGAGGTGTTGCCCCGCACCGGGTTGAAGCGGGTCATCGTCACCAACCTGCTGGAGCTGGTGTCGCCCTTCAAGCGGGCCGTGGCCGCCCTGCTGGACAAGGCCCCCACGGGCAAGGTGCGCGGNGGGCCGGAGACCCTGCGCTTCAAACAACTGCTCAAGGCGCCCCCCCAGCCCCCGCGGGTGGAGATCGACCCGGTGGAGGACCTGTCCTACATCCTCTACACCGGCGGCACCACCGGCCTGCCCAAAGGCGTGCCGGGAAACCACTGGGGCCAGACCTCCTACGTCAACGACATCAGCCAACACGTGCTCAAGGGCTTCGCCAAGGAGGGGGGCGACGTGTACGTGGCGGTCAACCCCCTGTTCCACATCATGGCCCTGGGCTTCTTCCTGGCGTTGGGGCTCAACCTGGGCAACACCACGGTGCTGATGCCCGTGCCCCAGGTGGACGCCATCCTGGCGGCCATCGAACGCTATCGCGTGCGCTGGATGCTGGGGGTGCCGGCGCTGTATCGCATGATCCTGGAGAACGACCGCCAGGACACCTACGACCTGAGCTCGCTGCGCTACTGCTACTGCGGGGGGGACGTGCTGCCCCGCGAGGTCCTGGCGCGCTGGAANAAGCGCACCGGCGTGGCCATCTACCAGGTCTANGGCTCCACCGAGGCGGGCCACGTGAGCTACAGCCGCCTGGACCGGGGCGAGCCCGCCCCCATGTCCATCGGCCTGCCCCTGCCCTCGCGCCAGGTGCTGATCGTGGACCCCGAGACCCTGCAACCCCTGCCCCCGGGCGAGGTGGGCGAGCTGCTGGTCACCAGCCGGCACTCGGTCAAGCGCTACCTGAACAAGCCGGAGGAGACCGCCCGCTCCTTCGTGGAGATCGACGGCACCATCTACTACCGCACCAGCGACTACGTGCGCCAGGACCCGGACGGCGAGCTGTTCTACGTGGAGCGCTCGGCCGACATCCTGAAGCACAAGGGCTATCGGGTGAGCGCCTCGGAGGTGGAGGCGGTGTTGCAGGACCATCCCGTAGTGGTGGGGGCCTGCGTGGTGGGAGTGCCCGATCCCAAGGTGGGCGAGCGCATCAAGGCCATCGTGGTGCTGAAGGAAGACGCCAAGGGCGTGGGGGCGGCGGAGCTGATCCGCTACTGCCGCCAGCGGCTGGCCTCCTACAANGTGCCCAGCTACATCGAGTTCCGCGACATGCTGCCCAAGTCCAAGGTGGGCAAACTGCTGCGCCGCGAGATCCGGGANGAGGAACGGCGCAAACAACAGAAGGAGAAGTGATGGAGTTCCGGGAAGTGCTGACCGCCCGGCGCAGTTGCCGGGCCTTTCTGCCCCAGGGGGTGGACGAGCAGGACCTGGCCTACCTGCTGGAGGCCCTGAGCTGGGCCCCCAGTCCTCTCAACCAGCAGCCCTGGCAGGTGGTGGTGATCGACCAGCCCGAGGCCAAGGCGCGGGTGAAGGAGGTGTGCCTTGAGGCCCTGCAGCGGGTGATCGAGGCCGGGGGGCCGGGCTGGGTGCGGAAGTATGGCCTGGAGTTCCTGGACCAGGCGCCGGTGCTCC
>MTPE01000489.1 GCA_002011835.1 Desulfarculaceae bacterium JdFR-95
GGCGGTGGCAGTCCAGGCAGGCCCGGGCCGGGGGGGGCAGGCTGCGGGGCAGGTAGAGGTCCCGGGCCGAGAGCACCCCGGGTCCCGCGGCCCAGGCCGTGCCCGCGGCCAGGATCCCGGCCGCCAGGCCCAGCAGGAGCCTAGCCCAGCTTGACCGTGGTCTTGCCCTCAATGACCTTGCCCTTGTTGTTGCGCGCCCGCACCACCAGGGAGCCGGCCCGGTCCGCCCGCAGGTAGAATTTGACCACGGGCCGCTCGCTGAGGGCGGGGCTGAGTTCCATCCAGCTCACCTTGCGGCCGGCGTAGATCACCTCCAGGTGCTTCAGGTACAGCTCGGGCAGGCGGCGGCCAGTGACGGGGTCCTTGCCCAGGCCCGAGCGCATGGGGTGGTCCAGGCGCACCGCCACCAGGAACACCTGGCCCCGCTTCACCCGGGGGGGGATGCTGATGTCCACCTTGGCCATGTCTCTTCTCCTTGCTGCCGCCGTCCCCGGGGGGGACGGGATTTGGGGCTAGAACCGCTTGCGCAGGGCGATCACCTGCTCCAGCAGGGCCAGGGCCCGTTTGGGGTCGCCGTGGTGGGCCTCGGCCTGGGCCTGCTGCCAGAGTTCGCTGGCCCGGTAGGCGAAGTCCTTGCCCCGGATGCCCGCGGCGCGCACGATACGCCGGGCCAGCTTGGCCTGCCGCTGGAAGCGCTCCAGGAGCTGCTGGTGTGCGGCCAGCTCGGCCTCCTTGACCGGCTTGATGCGGAAGTCGGCCGGCCGGGAGCGGAAGGCGTCCTGCTTGTCGCTCAGGCCGCGGGCGGGTTGGCCGTCCTGGTCGAAGGCGGTGAGGTCCTCCAGGCGCAGGCCCTGCTGATCGGCCACGATGCGGTAGGTGCCGTGGTGCACGTCCTGGTACATGTGGTCGGGCGAGCCCAGCCAGCGCCAGCGGGCCAGGGCCTCCTGGCGGCCGCTGGGGGTGTGGCAACTGCGGCAGTCGCGGGCCTGGTGGGTGAGGCCGCTGGTGAGGTGGGCCACCCGCTCCAGGGACAGCCAGGCCATGACCCAGCCCTCCTCTTGAGGCGCCACCCGGCTCTGGTAGAAGTCGCTCAGCACGAAGGCGTCGCTGGAGCGGTAGGCGCGGGTGATACGGGCGCCGCGCAGTCCCAGGGGTTGGCCGTGACGGTTGCGGGGGCTGCGGTAGACCACCAGTCCCATCTGGCGGGCCAGGCGGCTGGCGGCGAAGGCCTTGGGGTCGATGTTGGCCGCGATGTGGGGGATGCAGTTGTAGGGGGCCCACATGCCTTCGGGGTCGGGCAGGAGCACGGGGGCCAGGCCGTCCTTCTGGTAGGCGGAGTTGCGGTCGATGGTGGTCTGGATGCCGCGTTCCACGCCGGGGACCCAGAAGTTCCAGCCGTAGCCGAAGACGATGGGGGTGTGGCAGGCCTCGCAGCGCAGTTTCTTGTGTTTGCCCCGGCGCCAGGCGGCGACCTGGTGGGGGTGGCAGCGGGCGCAGGCCTGGGGTTCGGGGTCGCGGATGAGGGCGGAGTGGCCGTGGCGGGCGAAGTCGGGCTGGTGGCAGTCGGTACACTGGATGCCGGCGCGGTAGTGTACGTCCTGGTAGCGGGTGGCGGCCTGGGGGTCCCAGGGGGGCATGGCCAGGCTGCCGCGCACATAGCCGTCACCGCGGCGGCGTTCCAGGGGTCCGGCGTGGCAGGCATAGCCCCGCACCCCGCCCATGCAGCTCTGCACCGTGGGCCGGCGCAGCATGCGGTGCATGCCGCCGGTGGTCTTCTGGGGGTCGCCGTAGACGTTGTCCAGGGGGTCGCGCTGGAAGGTGCCGGGGGGGCCTTGGGGGGCGTTCTTTCCCGGGTAGTAGTGGCAGTCCAGGCAGCCCACGTGGCACTTGTTGCAGTTGCGCTGGGTCACCTCCATCATGCGGGGGGTGACCTTCTTGGTCATGACCCGGTTGAGGGCCTCCAGGTTTTCGCGGCTGAAGCGGGCCAGGTCGGGTTCGGCCAGCTTGCCCACCCACACGCCGCAACTGTGGGGTCCGGTGTCGGCCAGCCAGTGGGTGTACTGTGGCTGGGTGACGTTCTCGCGGCGTCCGGGGGCGAACTCGCCGGCGCCCATGGGGGACAGGGCGAAGGAGCTCACCTCGCTCAGGTGGCAGTTGCCGCAGGTCTTGAGGGCGATCTGGGGGTTGTAGGCGCCGGTGAGGGGGCTGTGGTCGTGCCAGAGGACGAAGTAGAGTTCGGGGTCGGCCTTCCAGGACAGGGCCTGGCGGTCCCAGAACTTGGGCTGATAAGCCAGGTCCCAGACCGGTGGGGGCCAGGGAACGCACCTGCTTGCGCATGCCGCGGCTGAGCTGGCTGCGGCGCTTGATCACCCGGGCCTTGCTGAGCATGAACAGGGGCCCCAACAGGCCCTGGTGCGCCCCGGCCAGGGTGTAGTCGCGGGGGTTACCCAGGTGGCAGGCGGTGCAGGAAGGTGGCGGGAGGGAGCTGGCCGTGTAGGCCATGGCGCTTTCGTGCCACGCGGCCGGGGCGGACACGTAGAGCCAGGGGAACCCCAGGGCCTTCATGCGCGCTTGGTCGGCGTGGCAGGCCAGACAACTGGAACCGCCGGGGGGGGGATGAGAACCGACCGTTCCAGCTTTTGCGTCCACGCCTAGCACGACCAGCCCCCCCACCGCCAAGAGGATGGTGAGGAGGTGTGTCAGGAGGTTTCTCAGCATGAATACTTGCTGCCGCTGGCCACCTTTATGTCCTTCTCCGCCTCCCAGATACCGTCGCGGCTGAACTTGGCCCGCACCTTGATCACCGTGGTGCCGGGCACCTTGATGTTGGTGCGCAGGTAGGCGCGGCCGTTGGCCGGGGTGAAGTGGAAGCGGGCCTTGCGGGGGAACTTGCCCTTGTCGTCCCAAATCTCCACCCACTGTACGTAGTCGTCGGGCTTCATGACGTGGTCCACCGAGATCTCTATGGGCACCGTGGCCGGATCGTCGGTGACCTGGGGCATGTCGATCTGGGGTACGAAGGGCTTTTCCTCCTCGCTCAGCTCGTCCGGTATCAGGGGGCGGTGGATCTCCTCCTCCGCGGCCCGGGCCAGGGGGGCCAGGACCAGGGTGGAGACCACCCCCGCGATGGTGATGATAGCCTCACGTCGGTTCATGGAGCTCTCCAGGAAGGGCTAGGGCTTGATGTAGGCGTAGCCCTTCATCTGCAGCTCGGCGATCTCGGCCACCCCCGAGGGCACCAGGTCGGCCTCGGTGAGGATCACGGTGTCCTTGCCCAAGCGGATCTTCTTGCGCTTGAGGGTGGTGACACACTGGCGGAACTTCACGCCCTGCTTCTGCAAGGACTTGATCTTGTTGATTATCTGGGGGTTGGTCTTGTCCTTGCGGAACATGACGTGCCCCCCGGCGTGGACCACCACCACGATGTCCAGCTTGTCCTCGCCCACGGCGTTGATGTGGTTCTGGATGTTGCGCAGGGCGCCGCCGATCACCTTGAAGTCGCTGCTGTTGATGTGATAGACGACCTTCTGCTTGCCATAGCCGCCGGCCCAGGCCACCGCGGCACCCAAGGCCAGGGCCATCACGGCCAGGATCACCACCAACAGTTTGCTCTTGCCGTGCATGGGTCTCTCTCCTCTCCCCGGAAGGTGGTTGACGCACAGGGGCCGGCCCGGCCCCATCCCCAGAATTCATCTTCCCCTCGCGGCTGTCTATCGGGAGAAACCGGATTTTGCCCCTGGGAAAGGGGGTATTTGTGAACAAGTTACCACAACATGTAGTGGTCTTGGTGTTCATGGGCCAAGATGTGGGGTTACGCGGGCCTCGGCCTGGTCGGGAGAATCCCCAGGGAGGAGGGAGGCGGGCGCAGCCGGTGGTGTCAGCGGGAGCGCGCGGGGGTGGCTCTTCCTGACGCGGCCGCCCGACCCGTTGCGGGAGCCAGAGCCTCCGGCCGAGGTGGGTTCGGAGCTGGCGGCCCCAGCGGGAGCGTACGAGGGTGGCCCTGCCTGACGAGGCCGCCCGACGCGATACGGCAGCCGGAGCCTCCGGCCGGCCCGGTTAGATCTTGATGAGGCGGTGTTTGAGGGCCAGTTTGGTGAGGTCGGTGATGGAGCGGGCGCCGAGTTTTTCCATGACGTTGTATTTGTGGGTTTCGACGGTCTTGGGGCTGATGCAGAGGCGTTGGGCTATGGCCTTGATGGGGTGTCCGTCGGCCAGGAGGAGGAAGACTTCTCGTTCGCGGGGGCTGAGGCGGGCGATGGGTCCTTGGTCGTGGTGGTTTTGGTGGAGTGCGGCCAGTTCTTCCAGGAGGGCTCTGGGGTCGGCGCCGCTGAAGTAGGTTTGGCCGCGGCCCACGGCTTCCAGGGCGGCGATGAGTTCGGAGGCGGGGCCTTCCTTGAGGACGTGGGCGGCGATGCCGGCCTTGAACAGTTCGAAGATGAAGCGGTGGTCGGAGTGCATGGTGTAGATGACGATGCGCACTTGGGGTGCGGCCTGGGTGATGCGGCGGGTGGCCTCCACGCCGTTGAGGCCGGGCATGGAGATGTCCATGATGACGATGTCGGGGCGCAGGCGCAGGGCCAGTTCCACGGCCTGTTGGCCGTCGGCGGCCTCGCCCACCACCTGGAAGCCGCGGTGTCCGGCCAGCAGGCTCTTGATGCCCTCGATGACCACCTGGTGGTCGTCGGCGATGAGGATACGGCGTGGTTTCACGGTCACAGCTCCGGGGTGGTGCGTCTTTCAGGTTGCGGTGGTGGGGGGTGTGGTGTCAAGGGGGTGTGCGGGGCTCACAGGGGGACCTCCACCGCCAGGTGGGTGCCGCCTCCGGGGCGGGAGTCGAGGGTGAATTCGCCGCCGAGCTGGAGCACGCGTTCGCGCATGAGGATGAGTCCCAGGCCGCGGGGCGGGCGTGCGTCCAGGACCTCTCTGGGGTCGAAGCCCACGCCGTCGTCTTCGAGGCTGAGGCAGAGGCGGTCGGCGCGCCGGACCAGGTTGACGTGGAGTTGGCGGGCGCGGGCGTGTTTGACCACGTTGTGGACCGCTTCCTGGGCGATGCGGTAGAGGGCCAGTTCCTTGTCGCGCTGGAAGCGTGGGGGCAGGTCCTTGGTGAAGAAGCTGACCTGGACTCCGGCGGGGCGCAGGCACTCGTCGAACAGGGCTTCCAGGGCGGGGACCAAGCCCATGTAGTCCAGGGTGGAGGGGGACAGGCCGCGGGCGAGGTGTTTGACGCTTCTTTGCACTTGGCCCAGGCGTTCCATGGCCTGGTGCAGGCTGCGTTGGGCGGCGGTGGGGTGGTGTTGGAGCTCGGTGGTGGCGCGTTCCAGGTCCAGGCGCAGGGTGGTGAGGAGTTGGCCGGTGTGGTCGTGGAGGTCGCGGGCCACTTCGCTGCGCAGGGCCTCCATGAACTCG
>MTPE01000484.1 GCA_002011835.1 Desulfarculaceae bacterium JdFR-95
AACAGAACCTGAAGCAAATCGCTGCTTGATCAACTGCGGATGGCCGATGGCCGTACACCACATTGACAGACGTGACCGGAAGATCCGCGACGGCTGCGCTCCCGCCACTGTGACACACTTCAAGAACGTCATTTCTGGCGTGCTGAACCGGGCGGTGGAGGCGGGGATCATTGAGTACAACCCGGCCCGCAACCTGGGACGCCTGTGGCGGGAGAAGCCCCGGGGCCAGGAGATCAACCCCTTCACCTGGGAGGAGCTGGACCGCTTGCTGGCGACCTTCGCCCGGCACTGGCCCGAGCACTATCCCCTGGTGCTCTGCCTGGCTCGGACGGGGCTCAGGTTCGGCGAGGCGGCGGCCCTGACTTGGGACGATGTGGACCTGGTGGGCCGGGTGATCCACGTCAGGCGCTCCTGGTCACGGATGAGGTTTGTGACTCCCAAGAGCGGAAAGACCCGCAAGGTGGACGTGAGCCTCCAGCTCACGGAAACCTTGCGGGAGCTGAGGACCAGGCGGATGCGCGAGTATCTGGCCCGTGGTGAGGGGAGAAAGCTACCTTCTTTAGTCTTTGTTCGCAAAGACGGCGGGCCGATTGACATCAACCCTTGGCGACGGGTTTGGAAGCGTGCCCTCGCCAAGGCTGGGCTACCTTATCATCGAATCCACGACCTGCGGCATACCTACGCCACCCTCCGCATCTACAAGGGCGACAACATCGCCGACGTGTCGTCCCAGCTTGGCCACCACAGTGTCAAGTTCACCCTGGACCAGTACTATCACTGGATGCCGGGCAGGGCCAAGGGCGAGGTTGACGGCCTGGACTCTCCGCAACCACACGCAACCTATACGCAACCAGAAAAGTTCCAGGGGCTGCGCCGTGAGACGCAACCCCTTGGAATTACTTGGCAGTCCCAACGGGACTCGAACCCGTGTCTTCGGCGTGAGAGGCCGATATCCTAGACCACTAGACGATGGGACCGCGTATATACTTTTTTGGCTGGCGGACTAGGATTCGAACCTAGATAAGCAGATCCAGAGTCTGCTGTCCTGCCGTTAGACGATCCGCCAGCACCAGCAAGGGCGTTGTAGTCTGCCCTCACAACCCTTTATTTAACGGAAACGGCCTGTTTCGTCAAGATGCTGGTGACTCTATAAGGGCCATGGCCCGCTCCAGGCGGCTCAGTACCTGCTCGCGGCCCAGGATGGCCATGACCTCAAAGATTCCGGGGCTATAGGTGCGCCCGGTGAGGGCTACGCGCACCGGCTGGGCCACCCCTCCCAGCTTGAGGCCCAGCTCCTCGGCCAGGTCGCGGAAGGCCTGCTCCATGCCTGCCAGGTCTTCCACCCCGCGCTCGGCCACCAGCTGGTGTACCCGGCGCAGGACCGGCAGGTTCTTGGGCTTGAGGAACTTGCGCGCCGCCTTGGGGTCGATCTCCGGCTGGTCCACCAGGTAGGGCTCGGCCCAGTCGGCCAGCTCCTCCAGGGTGGTGGCGCGGGGCACCAGCTCGGGTACGGCCAGCTCCAGGGTGGCGCGGCCGGCCTCGTCCAGCTCTATGCCCCGCCGGGCCAGGAAGGGCTCCACCTCCCGGCACAGGCGGCTCACCTCGGCCTGCTGGATGTAGCGGTGGTTNAGCTTGCGCAGNTTGTCCGGGTCGAACACCGCCGCGCTCTTGCCCACCGCCTTCAGGCCGAAGTAGCGGATCAGCTCCTGTTTGGTGAACATCTCCTGGTCGCCGTGGGACCAGCCCAGGCGGGCCAGGGCGTTGAGCATGGCCTCGGGCAGGTAGCCCATGTCGCGGTAGGCGATCACGCTGGTGGCGCCGTGGCGCTTGGACAGCCGCTTCTTGTCCGGCCCCAGGATCATGGGCACGTGGGCGAATTGGGGCGGAGTCACCTCCAGGGCCTGGTAGATCATGAGCTGGCGCGGGGTGTTGGGCACGTGGTCGTCGCCGCGGATCACGTGGGTGATGCCCATGTCCACGTCGTCCACCACCACGGCCAGGTGGTAGGTGGGCGAGCCGTCGCTGCGCAGGATCACCAGGTCGTCCAGCTCGGCGTTGTTCCAGGAGATGGGGCCCTTGACCAGGTCGTTCCAGGCCGTGGTGCCGCTGCGGGGGGTCTTGAGGCGCACCACCGCACCCGGCGCCGGACCCAGGCCGCGCTCGCGGCAGGTGCCGTCGTACATGGGCTTGTCGCCCCGGGCCAGGGCCTGTTGGCGCTTGCGCTCCACCTCCTCGGGCGAGCAGTGGCACCAGTAGGCGCGGCCCCGGGCCACCAGCTCCTCCACCACCTGGCGGTAGCGGTCGAAACGCTGGCTCTGGAAGAAGGGCCCCTCGTCCCAGTCCAGGCCCAGCCAGCGCATGGCCTCTAGGATGGAGTCCACGTACTCGGGCTTGGAGCGCTCGCGGTCGGTGTCCTCCAGGCGCAGCACGAAGGCGCCGCCGTGATGACGCGCGAACAGCCAGTTGAACAGTGCGGTGCGCGCCCCGCCCAGGTGCAGGTGCCCGGTGGGCGAGGGCGGAAAACGGGTGCGAACCTTGGAACTGCGGTCGTGGTCCATGCTCTCTCTGCTCCGGTCCGCCTCTGGGCGGCGGATGGGGTGCAAACTCGTGATCCTGGGGTGCGGCCACTGGTGTGTAGCCTGCCGCGCCGAGCCTGTCAAGGGGTTATCGGTTCAGAAGCTCAGGTGAGGCCGCCGTCCCACCACCAAAGGGATGGGTGGAGCCGGCCCTGGACTGGGGCGCGGCCGGGGCGGGACCGGCGGGTGAGGACGGGAAGGCGCCCTCACCCCTGGGCGGAGGCATCTTTGCCCCTTGCTCCCGCGCCCCTCCCCGCCCGGTGCCTCCTTTCGCCGCCGGGGGAGCCTCGCCTCAGGACACCACCACCCCGGCGTAGCCCACCACCTGGTGGTAGTCGCCGGAGACCTCGCCGCTGTGGCGGTATTCCACCAGCTCGGCCTGGCCGGCCCCCAGCTCCAGGGCCGCCACCAGGCACACCGTGGTGGGCAGCATCCCGCACATGGAGATGCCCTGGCTGCGCACGGTGTGGAACAGGCCCTTGGGGTCCAGGTTGAGCACCCGGTCTATGGCCAGGGAGTCCTTGCGGCGGGCGCTCTTGGCCGACTCGTAGTGGGTCATGTCGGTGCTGGCCACCATGAGCACCGGCTCCCCCAGCTCACGCACGGCCGCAGCCAGGCCCTGGCCCAACTCCTGGCAGTGGTCGTAGTCCAGCCCGCCCAGGCACAGGGGGGTGAGCAGCAGCTCAGGCTGGCGCACCTGCAAGAAGGGCACCTGCACCTCCAGGGAGTGTTCGTACTGGTGGGCGAGGGCGTCCTCCTGTACCAGGGGGCAGGCGCGCAGGATGGCCTGGCACAGCTCCTGGTCCATCTCCACCCGGCCCAGGGGGGTCTGCCAGGCGCCGGAGGACATGATGGCCACCGGCGCGCCCAGGCCGCGGTGGTTGGGCCCCACCACGATCACCCGGCGGGGGACCTCCACCCGGCCCAAGGTCTTGCCCGCCACGGCGCCGGAATAAACATAGCCCGCGTGGGGGCTCATGGCCATGAGGGCGGGCTTGGGTTCTTCGGCCCGGGCCAGGAATCCCTCCACTTGGCTGCGGAGCTGGTAAGGGTCGGCGGGATAGAACTGGCCGGCCACGGTAGGTGCTCGCAGCATGGCTACCTCCTCCTGGCGGTTGGCGGTTGAGAGGCCCGCTGTCCCTGAGATAGCATAGGCTTTCTCCGGGCACAAGCCGAGGCGGGGCGGAGAAAGGACGAGCCCCGGCGGGAGCGCGGTCAGGGAGGGCTTCCCCCGGGCCGTCTCAGACCGGCACGCCCACCTCTGCCGGGTCCAGGCGCAGGCCGCCCAGCCAGGGCGAGTCGCTGTGGCGGATCACCTCGGCCGCCTCCCACAGCCAGTCGGGCCGCTGGCCGTCCTCCCAGCCGGGCATGCCCCCGCGCCAGACGTAGTCCACCAGGGCGCGCAGGCCCGGAGGGTCGAAGGCGATCTCACCCAGGTAGCAGAGTCCCTCTTCGGGCCGGGCCTCCACCGGCAGGGTCTGGGGACGGCCGAAGCGCCTGATCAGCTCCAGCACCTCCCGGCGGGGTGCGGCGCCGCGGGGCTTCTGGCGGAACTCCTCCGGCCGGGCGGGGAAGGGCCAGCGGGCATAGAGCGCGCCCAGGAAGCCGTGCCGGGCCCGGCCGGCGATGGCCCCGTGCAGGTCCCCCAGGTCCTGGGGGCGGTCGATGACAAAGGCGGGCAGCTCGGCCTGGAACCACTTGTGCGCCTGGGTGGCGGCCAGGTCGCGCATGACCTCCATGAAGTCCCGCGCCCAGAAGAAGTGGTTCTGCAACAGGAGCATGGGGGTCTCGATGTGGAAGAAGCCGAAGGCGATGGTGCCGTGGGTGGGGGAGGAGAAGGCCAGGGGCACAGCGCGGCTCCTTTGTCTGTGGGGGAGTTGCCTTCGGTTGCGGGGTTTCCCGCCCCGGGTTTCCGGCCCGGCGGGGTGGCGGCCGGGCTCAGCGGATCACGCTGCGGGGTTTGTGGTAGCCCGCGGGCACGGCCACACAGGGCGCCACCAGGCAGCGGGGCGCCAGCAGGGTGCCGGGGTTGGTGACGCAGTTGCACCCGGTCTGGCAGCCGTCGCCCAGGATGGCGCCGAACTTGCGCCGCTGGACGCGGTGGGTGGTGTCTCCGACGGTGATGCGGTAGGGGCGCTCCACGATCTTGAGGTTGGCCAGCTTGGTGCCGGCGCCCAGGTTAACCTCCCGGCCCAGGATGGAGTCGCCCAGGTAGGCGAAGTGGCCGGCCTTGGCCCCGTCCAGCATGACCGCGTTCTTCATCTCCGTGGTGTGGCCCACCACGCAGCCCCGGCCCACCAGGCATCCGCCGCGCAGGTAGGCGCCCTGGCGCACCTCGCTGCCCGGGCCGATGAAGGCCGGTCCCTTGATCAGGGCGCCGGGCTCCACCTTGCAGCCCGGGGCCAGGTGCACCTGGGTGTCCATGAACACACTGCCGGCGTGGACCACCGCCGCGTCGTTCACCACCCGGCCCTCCAGGCGCACCTGCATCTGCCCCTTGGTGGGGTCGCCGCCCAGAAGCTCGAAGCCGTCGTGGTAGATGCGGCCCTGGTGGAGCACCACGGTGCGGGTGACCAGCTCGCCCTGGCGGGGCAGCAGGGCCGCGTTGGCCCCGGCCGCCTCCACCTGGGCGGTGGTGTAGTCGCGGATGCGGTCCAGGGCCTCCCACACCAGCTCCAGGCCGGTGAACAGCTCCGCGTGGGTCAGCCCCTCCAGGTCGAAGAAGTCGCTCGGCGCCAGCATGTCGTGGTCCTTTCCTCCGGCCGGCCCGGGAAAGGCGGGGCCGCCGGCTCATGG
>MTPE01000217.1 GCA_002011835.1 Desulfarculaceae bacterium JdFR-95
GGGGCGGCGCCCCGCGGGTGAGGGGCGCCATGGTTTGCCTCACTTGGCCGGCTTCATCCAGGGTGGCAGCAGGATCTTGCCGGTGGCGATGGAGGGTGGGAAGACCACCACTCGTTTTCCTTTTTGCCACTGGAAGATGGTTCCCACCGCGCCCTTGGCCGGGTCGGTGGCGGGGATGATCTGGTTGGTCTTGGGGTCGAAGCGGATGCGCCCGTAGACACCCATCATGTCGGTCTTCTTGAGGGCGGCGGCCACCTTGTCGGGGTCGAGGCTGCCGGCGCGTTCGATGGCGTCTTTGAGCACGTAGACCGCCATGTAGCTGGAGGAGGTGCCGTAGCCTTCCGGCTCCACGCCCCAGCGTTTGGTGTAGGCCTTGTAGAACTTCATGGTCCAGGGGGTGGCGTTGCTGGGGGCGTTGCCGGCGTTGACCACGTTGGCCAGGCAGTATTCGCCCTTGCCCTGGGTGGCCTTCCAGAAGCCGGGTTGTTCGGCGGCGGAGATGATGGAGCCGAAGGGCAGTGCGGGCACCTTCATATTGTGCCACTGCTTGAGCAGGATGGAGGTCTCGGGCATGTCCATCCAGATGAGGATGACCTGGGCGCCTTGTTTCTTGGCCTTGAGCAGGCCCATGCTGAAGTCGGTGGCGCCGGTGGGATAGATCTCGGTGCCCAGGACCTTCCAGCCCTTCTTGGCCATGATCTTGCCGATGATGCCGCCGCCCTTACGGGCGTGGGCCACGTCCTGGATCATGATGAACAGGCGGTTGAGTCCGTAGTCCTTTTCGATCTGCAGCAGGCAGGGGATGATCTCGCCGGTGACCATCCACACCGCCTCGCCGGAGATGCGGAAGAGGTACTTGAACTTCTCGGGGTTCTTGCCCACCAGCTTGTGATACTTGGGGCTGAGGGCGCCGGTGGAGAGGATGGAGATCTTCTTGTGTTTGGCCAGCAGGGCCATGGCGGCCAAGGCGGCCTCGGAGCGCACCGGACCGCCCAGGATGAAGTCGGCCTTCTTCTCCAGGATGAGTTTCTCCACCGCCAGCAGGGCCTCGGAGACCGGCACGCCGGGTTCCAGGTCGCGGGTGTCGATCACCTCCACCTTGAAGGGCCGCCGCTGGTTGCCCACCTTCACGCCGCCGNCGGCGTTTATCTCCTCNACGGCCAGCTTTATGGCCCGCTCGGCGTCCCAGCCATACAAGAAGGCCATGGACAGGGGGCAGCCCAGCACGATGGGCTTGGCCGCCACCGCTGGCCCGGCCGAGACCAGCCCCAGACCCAGGGCCAGCACCAGGGCCACGATCCAGGCACACTTGTGTCTCATGACTCCCTACCCTCCCAAAAGCTTGTGGTGGCAACTGCCGCCGGTCCGCACCCCCTGGCCGGCCCCAGGGGCCGGCAGCAGGTGTTCCGACCCCGCGGGCAGGCACCTCGAGCCAGCCCAGACCACGAACCGCACGTTTCTGGTCCGCCTCCTTCCCGGGGCCTGCGCCTCCCTGTCTCCTGCCCCGGGCGGACCGTTCTTGCGATTCATTATAGACCAGCGGTGCTGGCGGGCGGAAGGCACTTGTGAGCTTGTCGCGAAGGCTGGCTGGTTTGGCGGCCCCCTGGGGATCCTACGCGACAAGACAGTGTAGTCATTAACTTTTTGCAGCCAGCCTTCGGGGAATTTCGGCGCGGTCAATTTCCTGTTGACCGCAGTGGATTTAGGTATATATTTGATTACGGGCACACGCCCAAAACCGGCCAGGAGCAGGTTACCATGCCCAGACCGCGCAAGTGCCGCCGGGTGTTGGCCCCGCCGCCGGCCCGTTACTTCAAGCCCCAGGGCGTGCCCCTGCGGCACCTGGAGCAGGTGGTGCTGCCGGTGGAGGGCTACGAGGCCCTGCGTCTGGTGGAGATCGTGGGCCTGAGCCAGGAGGAGGCGGCGGCGGCCATGGGGGTGTCGCGGCAGACCTTCGGCCGGGTATTGGCCCAGGCGCGGCGGGCGGTGGCCCGGGCGGTGGTGTTGGGCCGGGCGTTGTGCATCGAGGGTGGCACCTATCGTTTGCACCGGGAGGAGCCGATCATGGGCGAGAAGATCGCAGTGAGCAGCGAGGCGCCGGGCCTGGAGTCGCGGGTGGACCCGCGTTTCGGGCGGGCGGCGGGTTTCGTGCTGGTGGACCCGCAGACCATGGAGCACACNTGGTTGGACAACGGTGAGGCCCAGGTGCGGGCCCAGGGGGCCGGCATCCAGGCGGCGGAGCTGGTGGCCCGGGCCGGAGCCAAGGTGGTGCTCACCGGCTATGTGGGGCCCAAGGCCTTCCAGGCCCTGCAGGCGGCGGGCATCGCCGTGGGCCAGGACCTGGAGGGGCTGACCGTGGCCCAGGCGGTGGAGCGCTACCAGGCGGGGCAGGTGTCCATGGCCCAGGGACCCAATCGCGAGGCCGGGTGGCAACGGTGAGGATCGCGGTCGCCAGCGGCAAGGGCGGCACGGGCAAGACCACGGTGGCCGCCTCCCTGGCCTGGGTGTGGGACGCGCCGGTGGTGGCGGCCGACCTGGACGTGGAGGAGCCCAACCTGCATTTGTTCCTGCGGCCGCGGATCACCGGCCGCCGCACCGCCACCCTGGAGGTGCCGGAGGCGGACGAGTCGCTCTGCACGGCCTGCGGGGCCTGCGCCGAGTTGTGCCAGTTCAAGGCCATCAGTCTGTTGGGGGAGGTGTTGCTCACCTTCCCCGAGATGTGTCACGGCTGCGGGGGGTGTCTGGCGGTGTGTCCGGCCGGGGCCTTGTCTGCGGGCCGGCGCGAGCTGGGCGAGGTGATTTGGGGTGCGGCGGGGGAGATCGGCTTCGTGATGGGCCGGCTGCGGGTGGGCGAGGCCATGAGCCCGCCCTTGATGCGGGCGGTGCACCGGCGTCTGGAGGAGATGCTGGCCCGGCGGCCCGCGGACGTGATCGTGGACGCACCGCCGGGGGTGAGCTGTCCCGCCTTGGCCGCGGTGGCGGGGGCGGACCTGATCCTGATGATCACCGAGCCCACGCCCTTTGGCCTCTACGACCTGCGTCTGGCCCACCAGGCCTTTTCGTCCTTGGGGGTGCCCTTGGCCGTGGTGGTGAACCGGGCCGGGTTGGGCGAGCGGGGGGTGTACGAGTTCTGCCGGGAGGAGGGCCTGCCCATCCTGGCCGAGATCCCCTACCACCGGCGCCTGGCCGAGACTTACTGCCAGGGCCGGCCGGTGGCCGCGGCGGGGGGAGAGGTGCAGGGGTGGTTCCAGGAGCTGGCCCGGCGCGCGCGGGAGCTGGCCGCAGGGGAACAGGAGGAGGCGGCCCATGCCTGAGGCGCGGGAGGTGCTGGTGATCAGCGGCAAGGGCGGTACGGGCAAGACCAGCCTCACCGCGGCCTTCGCCCACCTGGCCGGGGATGCGGTGGTGTGCGACCTGGACGTGGACGCCCCGGACCTGCACCTGTTGTTGGCGCCCCGGCCCTGGCGCACCGAGGATTTCTACTCCGGTCACGAGGCGGTGATCGATCCGGCGGCCTGCTCCGGCTGCGGCACCTGTGCCCAGATGTGCCGTTATGACGCGGTGGTGGTCCAGGACGATGTGTTCCGGGTGGAGCCGTTGGCCTGCGAGGGCTGCAAGGTGTGCGTGGAGTTCTGTCCCGAGGGGGCCATCGCCTTTCCCGAGCGGCACTGCGGGCGCTGGTATCTCTCCCAGAGCCGCTTCGGCCCCATGGTGCATGCCCAGCTCTTCGCCGGGGCCGAGAACTCCGGCCGCCTGGTGACCCTGCTGCGGCAGCAGGCCCGCCAGCTGGCCCAGGAGCAGGGACGCGAGCTGATCCTCTGCGACGGCACGCCGGGCATCGGCTGTCCGGTGATCAGCTCCCTGAGCGGGGTGGATCTGGCCGTGGTGGTGACCGAGCCCACCCCTTCCGGCCGCCACGACCTGGAGCGGGTGGTGGAGCTGTGCCGCCACTTCCGGGTGCCGGCGGCGGTGATGGTGAACAAGTTCGACCTGAGCCAGGAACACACCCGGGGCATAGAGCACTTCTGTGCCGCCCAGGGCCTGGAGTTGGTGGCGCGGCTGCCGTTCGACCCGGTGGTGGTGGAGGCCATGGTGGCGGGCCGGACCGTGACCGAACAGGCCCCCCACAGCGCCTTGGCCCAGGAGGTGGTTCGTGCCTGGGGACGCATCTGCGAGCTGGCCCGGCTCCGTCGGGCGGCTTGAGAACCGAATCAGAGCCGGGTTTTACCTGGAGGCGAAAGGAGAGAGCGAGATGAACGCTACCGTGGCGGTTCCTTCCAATCACCCAGGCGGCCTGGAGGCCGGGCTGGGACCCCACTTTGGACACTGCGACCTCTACACCCTGGTACGGGTGGAGGATGGGCAGATCACCGACGTGTCCGTCCTGCCCAGCATCCCCCACCAGCAGGGGGGGTGCATGGCGCCGGTGCAGTACCTGGCCGGCCATGGAGTACAGGTGTTGATCGCCGGAGGCATGGGCATGCGCCCGCTGATGGGCTTCATGCAGGCCGGCATACAGGTGTTCTACGGCGGGGGTATGAGCACCGTGGGTGAGGCGGTACAGGCCCTGGTGGAGGGGCGCCTGCCCCAGTTCAGCCAGGAGTACACCTGTGGCGGTGGCGGCGGTCACGCCCAAGGTGCCCGCGGCTGGTAGGGGCGAGAGGCGGCCCATGCCCATCTACGAGATCGAGTGCCGGGACTGCGGCCGGGTGAGCGAGGTGCTGGTGATGGGAGTGGACCAGACCCCGGCCTGCCCTGCCTGCGGCAGCGGCAGCACCCGCCGTCTCATGTCGCCCACCAGCTCCCTCACCGGCAACCAGCCCAGAGCTCTGCCCGGGCCTGGCGACACCACCTGTTGCGGCCGGGCTCCGGCAGAGGGCTCCTGCGCCGGGCCGGGAAGCTGCTGCGGAAAGGTCTAGGTCATGTATCGCGTGTTGTTGGTCACCGACGCTCCTGGTCGCCTGGCGGCCTTTGCCGCGGCCCTGCAGGCCCAGTGTGAGCTGAGCCGTGTGCCCCTGGCCCAGAGCCGAGAGGCGGCTGCGCGCTTCAAGCCCCATCTGGTGGTGGTGGACCAGCGGGGGGGGCCCCAGGCCACGGTGGAGTTGCTGCAGGGCCTGCTCCAGCAGGATGCCATGATGAACCTGGCCGTGGTCAGCGGCCAGGATCCCGAGGACTTCCATCGCTCCTACGAGGGTCTGGGGGTGATGGCTCAGCTTCCTCCCCGGCCGGGACGCAAGGAGGCGCAGGAGCTGCTCGCCCGCCTGCAGGAGATGATCGGTATCTGGTTGGGAGTTTCCTCCGGGCCCACCTCGTTTTGACGGGGGGCCTTGCCTGGGCCGGCCCGCCCCGCCCCTCGCC
>MTPE01000115.1 GCA_002011835.1 Desulfarculaceae bacterium JdFR-95
GTCTGGGGGGAAACCCCTTTCTTTTTCCAAAGAAAGGGGTTTCCCCCCCAGCAATAAAGGCCCGGGGGCGGCTGGCCCCGGGCCTTGACGGTGGTGGGTCGGCCCCCCTACTGCTTGGGCCGGCCCCCTCCGTATCCGATGGTTTGCAGGGCCTGGTTGATCTCCTCCAGGGTGGCGGGGTCGTCGATGGTGGAGGGGATGGAGTATTGTTCGCCGTCGGCGATCTTGCGCATGGTGCCGCGCAGGATCTTGCCCGAGCGGGTCTTGGGCAGGCGGGCCACGATGGCCACGGACTTGAAGGAGGCGATGGGGCCGATCTGGTCGCGCACCATCTGGATGAGCTCCTTCTTGATCTCCTCCGGGTCCTGGTCCACCCCGGCCTTGAGCACCACCAGGCCCACGGGCAGTTGGCCCTTGAAGTCGTCGGCCGCGCCGATCACCGCGCACTCGGCCACTGCGGGGTGGGTGGCGATCACCTCCTCCATGGCCCCGGTGGACAGGCGGTGTCCGGCCACGTTGATCACGTCGTCCACCCGGCCCATGATGTAGACGTAGCCGTCCTCGTCCATGTAGCCCTCGTCGCCGGTGAAGTAGTAGCCGGGGAAGGGCTTGAGGTAGGACTCCAGGAAGCGCTGGTCGTTCTGCCACAGGGTGGGCAGGGTGGCCGGGGGCAGGGGCAGCTTCACCACCACCACTCCGGGCTGGTTGGGGCCCAGCTCGCGGTTGTCGTTGTCCACGATGCGCACGTCGTAGCCGGGGGAGGGCTTGGTGGCCGAGCCGGGCTTGATGGGCAACAGCTCGATGCCGCGGAAGTTGCCCGCGATGGCCCAGGCGGTCTCGGTCTGCCACCAGTGGTCGATCACCGGGCGTTGCAGGAGCTGGCTGGCCCAGTGGTAGGTGTCCGGGTCGGTGCGCTCTCCGGCCAGGAACAGGGCCTCGAAGTGGCTGAGGTCGTACTTCTTGAGATAGGCGCCTTCGGCGTCCTCACGCTTGATGGCGCGGAAGGCGGTGGGGGCGGTGAACAGGACCTTGACCTTGTGCTGGCTGATCACCCGCCAGAAGGCGCCGGGGTCGGGGGTGCCCACGGGCTTGCCCTCGTAGACGATGGTGGTGTTGCCGTAGAGCAGGGGGCCGTAGACGATGTAGGAGTGGCCCACCACCCAGCCCACGTCGCTGGCCGCCCAGTACACGTCGCCGGGCTCCACCCCGTAAATGTGTTTCATGGTCCAGTACAGGGCCACGGCGTGGCCGCCGTTGTCGCGCACGATGCCCTTGGGGATGCCGGTGGTGCCGGAGGTGTAGAGGATGTAGAGGGGGTCGGTGGCGGCCACGGGTACGCACTCGGCCGGCGAGGCCCCGGCCACCAGCTCGTCCCACCAGATGTCGCGGCCCGGGGTGAGCTCGGCCTCGGCCTGGGGGCGCTTGAGGATCACGCAGCGTTCCGGCTTGTGGCTGGCCAGCTCGATGGCCCGGTCCAAGAGCGGCTTGTAGGGGATGATCTTCTTCACCTCGATGCCGCAGGTGGCGCTGATGATCACCTTGGGCTTGGCGTCGTCGATGCGTACCGCCAGCTCCTTGGGGGCGAAGCCGCCGAACACCACCGAGTGGATGGCGCCCAGGCGCGCGCAGGCCAGCATGGCCACCAGGGCCTGGGGCACCATGGGCATGTAGATCACCACCGTGTCGCCCTTGGTCACCCCCAGGGAGGCCAGTCCCCCGGCGAAGATCTTCACCTGCTCCAGGAACTCGGCATAGGTGATCTTCTGAATGGTGTCGGTGACCGGGCTGTCGTAGATGATGGCATACTGGTCGGCCCGGCCTTGCTCCACGTGGCGGTCGATGCAGTTGTAACAGGTGTTGAGCACCCCGCCGGTGAACCAGCGGTAGAAGGGCTTGTTGCTGTCGTCGAGCACCTTGTCCCACTTCTGGTACCAGTCGATCTTCTCCGCCGCCTCGCCCCAGAACCCCTCCGGGTCCTCCAGGCTGCGCCGGAAGGCCTCCTGGTAGCTGCTATAGCAACCCATGCGATGCTCCTTTCCCCTGGAGAGGGGACACCACCGCCCCGGACCGCCTCCCCGGTCCTGGTCGCGTATTCACGGTGATGTCCTTGACCTACCGCCTCATGTTAGAAAATCCGCTCCCCAGACGGGTATGGGGGAAACCCCGTATTTGGCCGCGGGAAGACCCTACCCCTGCCCGAAACGGCCGCCCCGCGCTATCATGAAGGGAACGGAAAGGAGCACAAGGCATGGGCATGGTGCTGTTGCGCGTGCTGGACGACCGCTTCCAGGCCCAGGTGTGGACCCAGGCCCTGGAGGCCGAGGGCATACCCCACCTGCTGCGTACCTACGAGGACACCGCCTACGACGGGCTGTTCGTCACCCAGAAGGGCTTCGCCAGCCTCTACGTGGAGGAGGCGTGGCTGGAGCGCGCCCAAGAGCTGGATGCGGCGCTGGCCGGCCAGGCCCGCCCCCAGAAGATCACCCCGGCCGAGCTGGCGGCCATGATCGACCACACCCTGCTGGACCCCAACGCCGGGCCGGAGGAGCTGGAGGAACACCTGGCACAGTGCCTGGAGATGGGCGCGGCCGCGGCCTGCATCCCCCCCTGGCTGGTGTCCCGAGCGCGGCAGACCCTGGCCGGCAGCCCCGTGCGCCTGTGTACGGTGGTGTGCTTCCCCCTGGGCATGGAGACCGCCGCGACCAAGGCCCACCAGGCCGCCGAGCTGGCCGCGACCGGCGCCCAGGAGCTGGACGTGGTCTTCAACCGGGGCCTAGCCCTGGCCGGAGAGCTGGGGGCCGCGGTGGAGGAGATAGCCCAGGTGGTGGAGGCGGCGCGGCCTTCGGCGGTGAAGGTGATCCTGGAGTGCTCCGCCCTGGGACCGGAGCTGAGCGCGGCCGCGGCCGAGCGCCTGGCGCGGGTGGGGGTGGCCTGGCTCAAGACCGGCACCGGATTCTTCGGCCCCGCCACCACGGCCGAGGTGGGCATCCTGGCCGCCGCTGCACCCTCGGTGCCGATCAAGGCCGCCGGCGGCATACGCACCTTGGAGCAGGCCCTGGCCCTGATCCAGGCCGGNGCCGAGCGCCTNGGCACCAGCTCCGGCTGGGAGATATTCCAGGCCGCCCGCCAGGCCCAGGAGGACTGATCCCGGAAAACAATACGTGTCCACAGCCACTTTGACCGGACAGAGCCGGGAGTTGTCCCTTCCCCGGCCCCCTCCCCTCGCAGAGACCGGATAACATACCTTTTTGCCGTCCGATTCAGGTGTTGTCCCCTGCTCGAGCCGGCCACGCGAGGCCTCCGGTTTGCCACCGGGGACGGATTCGGGTTAAACTAGGGCGTTTAGCAGGGCGGCAAGCCCTGGTTCACTCAAGCGGGAGAGAGCGCTCCATGCTGGACCCGGCAGAACCCAAGCCTTTGAATCTGGAGGACTTTACCGGCTATATCCAATCCTGCCTGGAGCTGGCCGAACAGCGCCTGGCCGACTACCCCGACGTGGAGGCCGTGGCGCGGGACGAGGACCAGCTCAACCTATACCCCCGCCTGGAGGCCCTGCAGGAGCCGCGCGACATCTATGTGCTGGACGAGGAGCACATAAAGGAAGAGGACCTGGATCGGGCGCGGCAGGCCCTGCTGGAAGGGCGGGTCTTGCTAGAGCACGCCTGTGCGGGCGAGGCCACCCGTCTGGGCCTGGGCACCAAGTATCTCATCAACCCCCGTCTGGACCTGAGCCCTCAGGTGCTGACCCAGCTGTTGGGCGAGGGCTACCAGCTCAAGGTGCAGCCGGAGTCCCTGCGCTCCATGAGTCTGGGCCGGCGTCACATGCTGCAGTTGGCCTGGGACNTGAGCCAACTGGCCCGCCAGGGAGGGCTGGACCCCGAGCGGGTGCTCAAGCGCCAGCGCCTGCTGGTCATCGTCAACGAGGCCTCCTGGGAGGCCATCCTGGCCGACTTCATGGAGGCCGACTTCTACGGCTTCGACCGGCCGCGGGTCCTGTTCATGGTGCAGAAGGCCTTCCACGGCATCACCCGGGGCAAGGACGGCTGGGTGTACGACACCTCCAGCCCCCGCCGCCTGCACAACCACGGCCAGATGCTGATGCAGACCACCATGGACAACCAGGTGTTCCGCCTCTCCGAGACCGGACGCCCCAGCTACCTGAGCTGGGCCGAGTACCGCCAGATCCTGGGCGAGTGCGAGGACAAGGTCTCCTTCAACATCGAAGACCTGGACTACCTGGACCAGTCCCTGGACCTGACCGGCCTGGCCGCGGCCCTCAAGCTGGCCGACGCCGGCGCGCGCATGGTCATGGAGGTGGTGACCAACAACCCCCGCCACCCCCAGAAGGGCGGCATGTGCGCCTGGGACGCGGAGCTGGGCCGCAACGTGATGATAGAGTCCTTCCAGCTCGCCGGAATCGACAACGCCCAGATCACCCACCTCAACAAGAACATCAACCACTACCCCTACCCGGCCATCATGGCCACCCGGGTGCGCGAGTCCGGCCTGCCCATGCCCATCGCGGTCAAGCAGGGCTACCTCTACTACCAGCCGGTACAGGGAGACGTGAACTTCCTGGTGGAGACCGCCTTCGTGCGCCGGCCCCAGCTCAAGCCCATCCGGGCCTGGAAGTCCGGGGCCAACACCCCCGAGGCCCTGGAGGCCATGGCCCGCCAGGAGGCCCGACCCGGCTTCCTGGACTGGGCGCAGGAGATCACCGGCCTGGACCTGTAGGCCGAACGGCCCGGCCAGGCCCGCCCCACGTGCGGCGGCACCCCATGACCCCAAGGCAGAGCGCGGGCGAGCTGGTGGTGGAGGTGGCGGTGGCCGCACCGGTGTGGCGGCCGCTCAGCTACCGTGTACCACCGGAGCTGGCACCCCTGGTGCGCACCCTGGCCCGGCTCAGCGTGCCCCTGCGGGGGCGGCCCCGCCTGGCCTTCGCCCTGGGACCACCCCGGCCCGCCCAGACCACGCGGGGCCTCAAGGACGTCCTGGACGTACTGGACGACCCCGACGCCCCCACCCTGGTGCCCCCGGAGCTTTTGGGCTTCTTCTCCCGCGCCGCGGCCTACTACCACGTGCCCCTGGGCCAGGCCCTGGCCTGGGCCCTACCCGCAGGCCTGGCCCGCGGCGGGGGACAGTCGCCGGCCCCTTCACGCGAGGAGCTGGTGGCGGTGGTAGCCCCCCGCGCCGGCGACCCCGGGCGCCTGCCCCGCACCGAGACCCAGGCCGCGGCCCTGTTGCGCCACCTGCAGCGCACCGGCCCCCAGGCCCTGCCCGAACTGCGCCGCCGCTGGCCCCGGGCCAGCCTCCTGGTGCGCCGCCTGGA
>MTPE01000261.1 GCA_002011835.1 Desulfarculaceae bacterium JdFR-95
GGCCCCGGCCTCCACCGCCCGCTGCACCGCCGGGTGCAGACCCAGGTCGTCGGCGTTGACCACCACCCACAGCCGCGGCCGCTCCTCCCTCACCGCCGCCTCCCCTGTCGCCCCGGCCCGCGCCATCCCGCCTCGACTACCCGCGGCCGCCCCGCACCGCAGGACCCACCAGCCGCACCAGGGACCACAACCCCAGCCCCGCGCAGACCAGCTCCAGGTGCAGCCCGGCCAGCATGTGCAGTATTCTACCCGCCGAGATCAGATACACGAAAGCCCAATTGGCCAGACAGGCCCCCAACAGGGCCATGAACAGCCAGCCCCAGGGCCGCGCCTGCCGCGCCTCCAGGCCCAGCCTGCCCGGCCAGAGCCACAAGGCCCCCAACCACAGCAGGCCGAAGCCGTAGAGCCACTTGTAGTCGGGCAGCAGCCGGTAGAGGGCCTGGAGTACGGCCATGCCCGGCCCCCAGCGCCGGTGGTTCCAAGTGAGCCCTGGTATGCGGTTGTAGTCGCGCCAGAAGGCGCGGAATCCCTCTCTGCTCTGGTCGTGGCCCTTCATGGTGTAGAGGTCGGAGACATGGCGGAAGGCCAGGCGCTTCTCCGCGGCATAGCGCCTGGCCTCCTGGCGGCGCTGCTCCGGCTCACTCAGGAAACTGAGCTGGTACATGGGCTGGGAGGCGAAGCCGGCCAGGAAGCTGGCCCAGCGGCGACGGAAGAAGTAGCCCCAGTCCGCGGCGAAGGCCTCCAGGGCCACCCGGCGCAGCAGACGGTCGGCCTCGCGGTAGGGCAGCTCCCGCCGGGTGAGGTTCACGATCAGATAGTAGAGGTGGTAGGGGAACTGGTTGGGGTTGTCCAGGATCTGGTTGATGTGCAGTCCCTGGCGCTGGATCACCGGGTTGGTGGCGGCCAACTCCGGCCAGCAGCGCCGCAGCAGGCGCACCAGGCGGCGGGTGGCGGGGCCGTTGGAGGTGAGCAGGTTGCGGTCCTCCTGCCAGGTGATGGCGAACAGGGTGCGTCCGGCTTTGAACTCGGTGCCGAAGTAGCCCAGGCGCAGGTAGTTGTAGCCCATCAGGGCCAGGACCATCACCAGGGCCAGCCCCGCCGCGGAAAGCAGCCGCCGCCGAGGCAGCCCCTCCAGCCACAGGGCGGCCAAGATCCCCACCCCCAGCACCGCCCAGGAAGGCCGGGCCAGGACCGCCAGCCCCATCCCCAGGCCCAAGGCCAGCCAGGGCCAGAGNCCGGCGCCCCTGTCCCGCACCAACTGCCAGGCCGCGGCCGNGGCCAGCCAGGAGGCCATCAGGCAGGCGGCCTCGGAGTTGGTCACCTGGGCCACGGCCAGCAAGGGCGGACACAAGGACAACACCACCGCCAGGATCCAGGCCGGCACCCGGCCGAAGCTGGTCTCGGCCAGGCGCACGCTCCACAGGCTGAAGCCCAGGAGCACCAGGTGCTGGAAGGCCACCAGCCACACCACCCCCCGCGGCAGGTGCAAGAAAACCCAGGCCAACCAGGGGTAGTAGCCGTTGCGGTCCATGAGGATGTAGGGGTTGCGGATGGGCTCCTGGAACAGCTCCAGGGCCGAGCCCAGATACAAGGTCCAGTCCGGTCCCATCCCCGGGGGGTAGGTGAAGAACGTCAGCCCGTGACCCAGCAGGCCCAGGCACAGAGCGGCCCACATCGGCGGGGACAGGCTGTGGCGGCGGGGAGTCATGGTATCTCGGGCCGGATCGGGTCGGGGAAAGGGTTTTTGCACCAAAACGAGCCCGGGGCGGACCGGCGGCTATCGGCGCCCCGTCTTGCCTTTATACAACAATCCCCTCCGCCCGTCAGGGTGAGTCTTCTTGGGCCTGCCGCGACAGGGCGTATATCCGCCGGGCCAACAGGCGGGAGACCGCCCGCGCGCCGGGGCAGTTCAGGTGCTCCAGGTCGTCGAACCAGCGCGGATGGTGGAAGGGATGCCGGAAGCCCTGGTTGAGGTCGATCACGCCTTTGAGGTTGGGGAAGCGGCGCTTCAGTCCCCGCAGGTAGTCGAGCACCTGGGCCTGCACCTGGGGGTGGTTCTCGCAGCGCTCCAGGGCCAGGGCCGGAGGCAGTACGAAGTACACTCCCACCTGGTGCGGCCGCAGGTACTCCAGGAAGCGCCAGTGCCAGGAGGAGGGGCGGGTGTCGATGGTGAAGCGGCGGGGACAATAGTCGCCCTGGTGGAAGCGCTCGCCGTGCTTGGCCCGGAAGCGGCGCCACAGCTGGCGCACGCGTTCGCTGCGTTTCTCACGCTCGGCCGGGGTGACGCGGCGGCAGCGGCGGAAGCCGTCCGGGCCCATCTGGTCGCCGCACCAGGGCCGCCAGTGCCACAGGTTGCGCCAGCGCAAACCATAGGCCTGCACCTTCTGGGCCAGGGCGGAGGGGGTGAAGCCCCGCCACCAGCCCGGCCGCGGCACGGGCAGGGTCAGCTCCGGCAGGAGGAAAGAGGCCGCCACGTGCCACAGTCGCGGCGGCCGGCCCGGGGCGGGGTCGCAGAGCGACACCTTGCGGAATTCCACCAGGGCGTCCACGGTCTGAGAGCGGTACACCAGCGCCGGCAGCAGGGCGGACATCAGGTCCCAGGTGCGCGCCTCCAGCCAGCGGGCCGGGGTGGCGTAGGGCAGGGTGAGCAGGCGGTAGCCCGAGGAGTTGACCAGGAGGTTGCGTACCTTCTCCTGCCGGGCCTCGTGCAGGCGGAAGTCNCGCGGGCCGATGCCCACCACCAGGTTGCGNGGCANCCGGCCGGCCATGAGGGTGGTGACGATCTCGTAGTACACCGGGAAGAAACCGCCCTCCACCGCCAGGGTGTGGGCCCGCACCGGCCGCCCCTCCAGGCGGGAGAGGGCCTGGGCAAAGGCCGCCGGCTCGAAGCCGGCCAGGGCGCGGGAGTTGCCCAGGAACACGTAGTCCTGCCGCGGCTTGGCTAGAAAAGTGGCATAGCGCTGGGAGAAGCCAGAGTTGATGAAGAAGCGCGAGGGCGGCACGATGCCCTGGTCCGCGGGCATGAGCACCAGGCTCAGGCCCCAGACCACCACCAGCACCGCCACCACCTTGCGCCAAGACACCGCCTGCCCGCCTCCCTAGAACTGGAAGTAGATGAACACCACGTCGCTGGCTGGCTTGAACAGGAACAAGAACAGCCCCACCGCACAGGCGAAGGCCACCCGCCGCCAGCCGGCCAGCTCCACCAGGCTCCAGCGGCGTTTCCACCACAGGGCCTCCAGCCCCTGCCAGGCCACGAACACCACCGCCAGGAACCACTGTGAGGTGGCCGCACCCAGGCGCAGGCCCTCGCGCCAGTCCAGGGCCTTGTGTACGAACAGCACCAGGTCGGACAGGTCGCGGGCCCGGAACACGAACCAGCCCAGCGACACCGCCGCCAAAGTGAGCACCCCGCACAGCAGCCTGGGCAGGGGCAGGCGCCGGGCCAGACGCAGGGCATAGAAGCGGTGCACCGCCAGCAACAGCCCGTGGTAGGCGCCCCAGATCACGAAGGTATAGGCCGCCCCGTGCCACAGGCCGCACAACAGCATGGTCAGCATCAGGTTGAGATAGGTGCGCGCCTCGCCCCGGCGGCTGCCCCCCAGGGGGATGTAAACGTAGTCCCGGAACCAGGTGGAGAGAGTCACGTGCCAGCGCCGCCAGAACTGGGCGATGTTGCGGGCCAGGTAGGGATAGTCGAAGTTTATGGACAGCTCCACCCCCAAGGCCCGGGCCAGACCGCGGGCCATGTCGGTATAGCCGGAGAAGTCACAATAGATCTGCAGGGTGAAGAAGCCGGTGGCGGCCAGGATGCAGGGGAAACTCACTTCGTCCAGGCGGGCGAACACCAGATCCACGTAGCGGGCGAAGCTGTCGGCGAACACCGCCTTCTTGACCAGCCCCCGCAGGAACAGGTCGCAGGCCGGCAGCAGGTCCACGGGCAAGCGCTCGCGCCGGGCCAGGCGCGCCACCTGGGGCAGGATGTGTCCCGCCCGCTCGATGGGCCCGGCGATGAGTTGGGGGAAGAAGGAGATGTAGAGGAAGAACTGGCTCAGGCGGCGGCAGGGGGGAAGCTCGCCCCGGTACACGTCCGCCACGTAGCTCAGGGCCTGGAAGCTGTAGAAGCTGATGCCCACGGGCAAGACCACGTCCAGGGCCGAGAAGGCCGGCCGCGGCCCCCACAACGAGGCCAGGTCGCTCACCACCCCCAGGAGGAACTCCTGGTACTTGAAGAACAACAACGGCAGGAGCAGCGCCCCCAGGCTCACCGCCAAAAGCCCCCGGCGCGAGCCCCCCGCCAACAGGCGGGCACTGTAGTATGCGGTCAGAATCACGAAGACCAGAAGCAGACAATAGGCCGGGTTCCAGGCGCCATAGAAGATCAAGCTGGCCGCATTGACCAGAGCCAGACGGGGAAGGCGCGTGTAGCGCAGGGCCAGCAGGAGGCCGAACAGAAGCAGGTAGAAGATGTAGGAGGTAAAGAGCATGANACGCCTCTGGCCCCTNGTCCGGGCTTCTCCCCCGGCCGCCCTGCATATACCCCAAAGGNCNNNCGNTGCCACAAGCAGTGCTCTCCCTCCCGGGGGTGCGATTGTCAACCATGCGGCTGGGTGTGATAATGTAGCCTGCCCGGGAGGCCGGGCCATCACCCACACGGGCTCACGGCAGGAGGGAGTCTGGGGTTGAGGGATTTTGCAGGCGACAATCCGGAGCAGGACGGTCTGTTGGCGCAGGAGCTGGCCCGGCCGTTGGCCGACCCCATCTGGCCGGTGGAGATAGCCGACCAGATAAAGGCCCTCACCCGTGGCCGTTGGAGGCGGTATCCCGAGTACCTGGCCGTGTGCCACCATCTCAGCCGCCCGTATCGTCCCCCCCGCGGTGATGCGGTGACGCACCTGCGTCAGGCATGGAGGTTCCTTACCCGCCCCTTTTCCTTTGAGGTAGAGAGTCTGCCCCCTTGCCAGGTGCTGTTGTTCCACTCCACCTACAAGCCCAGCTGGTGGCCGGCTTTAGGGGATCTGGCCCGGCGCCTGGCCCGGCGCGGGCACCGCTGTGCCTTGGCGTCGGTGGACCGCATGGAGATATGGGAACCGGGGGCGGAGAGGGGCCACCTCGTGGCGGGATATGCCCGCTGGTGGCGCCAGGCCGCCGGGGCCAGGGAGGGGATACGCTCCTGGCTGCGGTCGCTACTTACCACCGGAAGCCTGTTACGGAGGGCGGCTACGGCGCAGGACCGGCGTTGTTTCCGGGTGCTGCGGCGCCACCTGGCCGCCACCTGGCTCCACCTACTGTTGTCCGCCCACCGGCTGGAGG
>MTPE01000415.1 GCA_002011835.1 Desulfarculaceae bacterium JdFR-95
GCCCATTGGGCGCCGCACGGGGCGGGGGCATACCCCCAAGCACGAGCCGACTGTGGCCGGAGGAGCCGGGATGGAACGCATCCTGGTGGTGGACGACGAGAAGAACTACCTGGTGGTCCTGAGCGCACTGCTCAAGGGCGAGGGCTACGAGGTGGCCACCGCCTCCAGCGGGGCGCGTGCCCTGGCCCTGGTGGGCGAGGAAGAGCCCGACCTGGTGATCACCGACATGCGCATGCCGGCCATGAGCGGCCTGGAGCTGATCCAGCGCCTGCAGGAGCTGGCCCCCGACACCCCGGTGATCGTGATGACCGCCTACGGCACGGTGGAGAACGCGGTGGAGGCCATGAAGGCCGGGGCGGTGGACTACATCACCAAGCCCTTCGAGAACCAGCAGCTCCTGCTCACGGTGTCCAAGGCCCTGCGCCTGCGGCGGCTGATGGCCCAGAACCGGCTGTTGCGCGAGGAGCTGGACCGGGGGCGGGGCTTCGAGGAGATCATCGGCGAGTCGCGGGCCATGCGCGAGGTGTTCGCCATGGTGGACAAGGTGGCCGCCACCCGGGCCACGGTGCTCATCACCGGCGAGAGCGGCACCGGCAAGGAGCTGATCGCCCGCGCCATCCACAAGCGCTCCCCCCGCGCGGGCGAGCCCTTCGTGGCGGTCAACTGCACCGCCCTCACCGAGACCCTGCTGGAGAGCGAGCTGTTCGGCCACGAGAAGGGCGCCTTCACCGGCGCCACCGCCCGCCGCCAGGGCCGCTTCGAGTTGGCCCACAAGGGCACCCTGTTCCTGGACGAGGTGGGCGAGATCCCCCCCACCACCCAGGTCAAGCTGCTGCGCGTGCTGCAGGAACGCACCTTCGAGCGCGTGGGGGGCAACCAGCCCATAAAGGTGGACGTGCGCATCATCGCCGCCACCAACCGCGACCTGGCCCGGGCGGTGGCCGAGGGCAGCTTCCGCGACGATTTGTTCTACCGCCTCAACGTGGTGCGCATCGAGCTGCCCCCCTTACGCGAGCGCAAGGAGGATTTGCCCGCCCTGGTGGCCCACTTCGTCAAGAAGTACGCGGCCGAGATCGGGCGCCAGCCCCCCCGGGTCAGCCCCGAGGCCATGCGCCGCATCTACGAGCACTCCTGGCCGGGCAACGTGCGCGAGCTGGAGAACGCCCTGGAGCGGGCCGTGATCCTGGCCGGAGAGGAGATCCGCCCCCGCGACCTGCCCCTGGAGGTGGTCCCCACCCGCGAGGAGAGCGGCGGCATCTCCATCCCCGCGGGCATGGGCATCAACCAGGCGGTGGAGGCCCTGGAGATCAGCATGATCAAACGGGCCCTGGCCGAACACCAGGGCGTGCAGGCCCGCGCGGCCGAGGCCCTGGGCATCAGCAAGAGCCACCTGGCCTACAAAATAAAAAAGTACGGGCTGGGCTAGGGGCGGAGCCGCGCCGAAGGCCAAAGTCCACGCCGCGGCCGCTCCCCACCCGGCCACCCGACCTGAACCCGGACCACAAGAGCGAGCCATGTCAAAACCCCTCGACCCTAGAGAGCTGGGCCGCACCGGCCTCACCGTGAGCGCAGCCGGCTTCGGCGGCTACCGCATCGTCCCCCACCTGGAGGAACACGCCCAGGCCCTGGAGCTGGCCCTGACCTCGGGCATCAACCTCATCGACACCAGCAGCAACTACACCGACGGCGGCTCCGAGACCCTGGTGGGCCGGGTGCTGGCCCGGCTGAGGGAGCAGGAAGGCCTGCGCCGCCAGGACGTGGTGGTGGTGAGCAAGGCCGGCTACCTGGAGGGCCGGGAGCTGGTGGCCAGCCAGGAACGCAAGGCCAGGGGAGAGCCCTGGCCCGAGACGGTGCCGGTGGTGCCGGGGGTGGAGCACTGCCTGCACCCCGACTACCTGGACCACGCCCTGGCCCAGAGCAGCCGGCGCCTGGGTCTGGAGCGCATCGACGTGTACCTGCTGCACGACCCGGAGCACTTCCTGGAATGGGCCCAGGCCCAGGGCCAGGACCCGGCCCAGGCGAGGGACGAGCTCTACCGCCGCCTGGAGGCCGCCTTCCGCTTCCTGGAGGGCGCGGCCGACCAGGGCCGCATCTCCTTCTACGGGGTCAGCTCCAACACCTTCCCCTTCCCCGCCGAACACCCCTTGCACCTCAGCCTGGCCCGGCTGTGGGAGNTNGCCCAGGGCATCTCCCCCCGGCACCGCTTCGCCGTGGTGCAGATGCCCCTCAACCTGTGCGAGCCCGGCGCGGCCTGTGAGGCCAACCAGCCCGGCGGCCTCACGCCTTTGGCCTTCGCCCGCGCCCAAGGCCTGGGGGTGCTCACCAACCGGCCCCTGCACGCCCTGACCGGACGCGAGACCCTACGCCTGGCCGCCAGCGGCCTGGAGGGCCCGCCCCCCTCTGCCGCCGGGGTGCAGGAGCGGCTCGAAGAACTCCTGGAAGGCGAGCGGCTCCTCAGGGGGCAGCTCCTGCCCAACCTGGAGATCCCCCCGGAACAGCGCGACCGCCTGGCCGAGCTGGTGTCCCTGGCCCCCACCCTGATCTCCTCCTGGCGGGAACTGGCCGGCCTGGAGCACTTCCGCCAGGTGGAGGCCAACCTGGTCAACCGCCTCAACGCGGCCATGGCCCACCTGGCCGACCGCCTGGCCGGCTCGCGCGAGGGCNTNAGCGCCCTGGACGACCACCTGGGGCGGGTGCGCGCGGCCCTGGAGGCGGTCTANGCCTTCCACGCCGCCCGGGCCGACGCCCTGGTGCGCGCCCTGGTGCANCGGGTGGAGGCCCTGGAGCCNGACTGGCGGGGCGCGGCCAGCCCCAGTGCCCTGGCCCTGCGCGCGGTGCGCTCCACCGCCGGGGTGAGCTGCGTGCTGGTGGGTATGCGCCAGCCCCGGTACGTGCGCGAGGTGCTGGCCGAGTTGAAGCAGCCGGTGGCCGTGGCCGAGCGCCGCGGGGTGTGGGAGGCCCTGGCCCGCGAGCAACCCTGTAGGGAGCCGGCCAGCTGAGCCACAGGATACAGCGGCAGGACGGGGCATCCGCGCGGCCCCCGCCAAGGCAGTCCCCGGTGCGGTGAGCCTCCAGGCGTTCGCTTCCCTGTCCGGGCCGGACCGCAGCGGCTCAGGGCCGGGGTGGGAAGGGGCAGGCCGGGGCCAGGCGCTGCACCATGACCACCTCGCCGGCGGGGATGTGCTCCCGCCCTTCGGGCAGCATCACGATGCCCTCGGCCGCGGCCATGCTCTGCAGGCGGTCGCGCAGGGGGTGAGCCCGGAACCAGGGCGGCCGGCCGGGCTCCTCCGCCGGACGGAAGCCACCGCGCCAGAGCTGGGTCCAGTCGGCCTGGCCGTGCAGGGGTTCCTCCAGGCGGGCCGCCACCAGGGGCAGCCCCGGGTCCCGGTGTCCGGCCATGCGCAGCAGGCCGGGCAGGGCCAGCTGCAGGAAGGCCATCTCGTGCGAGGGCGGCCCCCCGGGCAGGCAGAACACCGGCTTGCCTCCCATGAGCCCGAAGGCCACGCCCTTGCCCGGACCCATGCGCACCCGCCGGAAGGCCAGATCCAGGCCCATGTCCTTGAGGGTGCCCACCACCAGGTCGCGCCGGCTGGTCCAGGCCCCGCCGCTGGTGAGCAGGGCGTCACACTCCGCCAGCAGCTCGGCCGCCGCAGAGCGGATCTGGCCCGCGTCGTCGTCCGTCACCCGGGTGAGCACCTCCATGCCGTGCAGGGTCAGCCAGGCGCTGGTGTGCACCAGGTTGGAGGCGTACACCGCGCCTCGGGGCAGGGGCTGGCCCGGGGCCACCACCTCGCGGCCCGTGGCCAGCAGCCCCACCCGCGGCAGGGGGTACACCGCCAGCTCCTCCAGGCCGGCCGCGGCCAGCAGGCCCACCGCCGCCGGGGTGAGCACCTGGCCGGGACGGGCCACCTCCTGTCCCGGGGTCACGTCGCTGCCCGCGGGCAGGACGTTGCGTCCCGGCTGGGCTGGGGCGGTGACCAGCACGGTGTCGCCTCGTTCGCGGGTCAGCTCCCAGGGCACCACCGCGTCCGCCCCCGGAGGCAGGGGGGCGCCGGTGGTGACCCGCACCGCAGTGCCGGGCCGCACCTCCGCCTCCGCCGCCTCGCCCGCGGCCACCGCCCCCACCACCCGCAGGGCCACGGGCCGCTCCGGCGAGGCCGCGGCCACCTCCTGGGCGCGCAGGGCGTAGCCGTCCTTGGTGGCCCCGGTCACCGAGGGCGAGGCCACCCGCGCCCGCGCCTCCTGGGCCGCCACCCGTCCCACCAGCCGCGCCAGGGGCAGGCGCACCGGCGCCAACACCGGCACCTCCGCCGCCACCCGCGCCTGGGCTTCGCTCAGAGAGATGAAGTCGTGCTCACTCATGGGCAGGCCCTCCCGTTGTACTGCCCTCTCGCGCCGAGTCCAAATGAGGGTATATATTGTGGCTCATCCGGCAAACAGTCGGGGTGGTGGTAAAATCATCCCCGGCCGGCCCGCTCCAGGCTGGCCCCTGGCCACCCTTTAGGGCTCATGGCCTTGACAAGGCCGGCCCGGGATGAACAAGATCGTGTGCTCGTCTTTGCGAGGAAAATGATATGACAAAGGATACGAGACGGATTCATGGCCCCGGTATTGTCGATTGTAGTCCAAGTGAGAGTCCATATCTTTTTCCTCGCAAAGACGACGAGATAGCATCCAGTTTTCCGGGCTGGCGGCCTGGGCCGCAATCTCAAGGTGCCTCTCTCCCCGTCATTTGCCGGATGAGCCGATATTGTTAGCCGTGGACCCGAGCCAAGGAGCCCAGCTATGGACACCAGCCGCTGGCCCCGGCGTCTGGCCGGGATGGACACCGAGGACTTCCTCCACCGCGCCGAGGAGTTTCACGGCCATGTCTCCCCAGGAGTAGTGGCGGGCGCCTTCATGGTGGAGGCGGCCCAACAGCGCCTGGGGCCCAGCGACCACCTCAACGCCGTGGTGGAGACCGTGGTCTGTCTGCCCGATGCGGTGCAACTGCTCACTCCCTGTACCCTGGGCAACGGCTTCCTCAAGGTGCTGGACTGGGGCAAGTTCGCCCTCACCCTCTACGACCGCATGACCCTGGCCGGGGTGCGGGCCTGGCTGGATCCGGTCCGGGTGGCCCGACACGAGCTGGTGGCGGCCTGGTACTTGCGCCGGGGGACCAAGGTGGACAAGGAGCGGGTCATCGCCGAACTGCTGGGCGTGGGCCGCGATCTGGTCTCCTCCCGCCCGGTACGTCTGGACGCCGCGCTCAAGGACACCGAGCGCTTCCCCACTGTGGTCTGTCCCGACTGCGGCGAGACCTACC
>MTPE01000482.1 GCA_002011835.1 Desulfarculaceae bacterium JdFR-95
GAGGCCAAGGAGGTCTACAAGAACCTGCTCCGCCTGGAGCAGTACCTGGCCAAGAGTGAGTCCCTGGCCCGGGCCCAGGGGCCCACCGCCACCGGCAGCGGCAAGCTGGCCCGGGCCATCGCCGCGGCGCAGCGGGACATAGACCCCATACTCCAGAGTCCGCTCTCCCCNGATCAGAAGCGGGNCAAGGTGGCCGCCATACTGCGTGACTGGCTGGAGGAACACCGGGGCCTGATCGATCAGGCCCTGAGCGAGAGCCGCCAGCAGGTNGCCCTGTGCCGAGCCCTCGCCGCCACCAGCGACCCCCGCCAGATGGTGCGCCTGCGCCAGATGCTGGAGGGCGGCCGCTGGGCCCGCCTGCGCCGGGCGGTGGTCAAGGCCTGGGAAAAGGCGGGCGAGTTGGGACGCCGGCTGCCCCTGCACCGTCTCTTCCAGCTCGCGGTGGGGCTCATGGTGGTGGTGGAAGCCCACGACCTGGCCGCCACCGCCCGCCAGGAGGGCCTGCGCGCGGCCTTGACCAAGGCCGGCATCAAGGCCGTCACCTACACCAACCTGCCGGCAGCGGTGGTCCAGGCCGTATTGGAGGAGGCCCAGAGCGCCGGCGTGGGCCTGGTGACCCGCTTTCAGGACTGCCTGGACCTGGTGGCGGGCATATACGCGGTCAAGGGCCGGGAGCGCGTGGCTCCNGGCCGCCAGATCGAGGAGCTGGCCCGCGANTACCTGGANGANCCCCTGGTGCGGGGCCTGGTGGAGCTGCATGCGCGGCGGGCCGCGCAGCGGGTGGCGGCAGACAAGGCCACCCGGGCCGAACACCAGACCGAACAGGCCATTGCCGAGCGGCTGAGCCGGCGCTGTGTGCCGGTGGTGGTGCGGGCCTGGCGCAACCGCCGCCTGGAGATGCTGGCGCGGCTCATGGCGGCCAAGCAGGCCCTGGACCGGGCCTTGTCCCATACCCTGCTGGTGATACGCTGCCAGCGGGTGCTGCGCGACGGCCGCATGATGCTGCGCGCCCAGGCCATGCCTTCCACCTCCCGGCGTCGTCTGCTGGAGCTGCTGCGCCAGATGGAGGAGCGGCTCAAGGCGCTGGGCGGCAAACGGAAGCAGGGCTTCCTGATGCTGGAGGAGACCTACCGCTGGCAGGTGGGAAAGGGACTGGAGGCCCGCGAGCAGGGCGTGCCTCTGCTGGGGGTGCCGCGGCCGCGTTTCTTCGGCCTCGGCTACACCACCTACCTACCTTTGCCGGCCGGAGGCGACCCGAGCCCTACGGTGACCTTGCACTACACCCTCAAGCTGCGGGTCCACTCGCCAGCGCCGGAGGTGGACCGGTTCCTGGCCGACCTGGAGGGCGTCTATCCCTTCACCTCCCGGGCCGAGCTGGAACCGCCGCGCTGGCGGGCGGTGGTGCACGGTCCCCGCCGCCTGGAGAGGGGCAAGTCCGCCACCTTGGTGGGCGAGCTGCTCCTGGACGGCGAGCCGGTGAGGGCTAAGGGGCTGTCCTTCCTGTGGAGCGAGGCCTCGGGGCTGCGCCTGGGTCGAGGCCGGCGCATCTCCTGGGCCGCGGAGCGACCGGGAACGCACCAGGTGATGCTGAGCGTGCGCGGGCGTGAAGGACGCGAGCTGGCCCGCGCCAGCCACCAGATCACGGTGCAGGAGGCCACCAGCCCCTTGCAGGTGAAGCTGACCGCCCAGAGCCACCACCGCGGCCTGCGCGGGGTGGTGCGCCTGACCGCAGAGGTGCAAGGCGGCCGCAGACCCTTCACCCTGCGCGTGCGTATCCTGGCTCCCGGCGGCGGCCTGTACCGCCAGGCCAGTCACACCATGACCACCCGCCGCACGCGCATCTCCTGGGGCAGCCAGGTGAGCCGGCCGGGAGTGTACCGCATAATGGCCCAGGCCAGCGACGCCCAGGGCCACACCTCGCCCTGGAGCCCGCCAGTGGCCATCACGGTGGAGGAGGCCCGCAAACCCGGCCCCAAACCTTCCCCTTCCGCGCCCCACGGCAAGGAGAAAAGCAAGCCCGGCCCACCCCAATGGAGGCGGCTGGGCACCTTCAGCGGCAGCTTCGGAGGCGACCAGCTCTACCCCGGCAAGCTCAAGCCACCGGTGCAGGGGGTCCACCGGGTGCAGGTGCCCGGTCCCGGCACCCTGCGCGTGGTCTTCCGCCACTATCCCCAGGAGCCGTGTCGCAAGCGCTACGGCATCGGCTGTCGGGCGGCCGCCCGGGTGAATTGGGAGAGCCCCAAGACCGTGGCAGGCAGCGGCCACTTCTGGGGCGGCGGCACCTACCGGGTCTACTACCACAACAAACGCAAGTACGTGGAGGACCTCAAAGAAATCGTGACCAGCAAGAGCCTGCGAGTGCGCGGGGCCGGGACCGTGACCTTCAAGCTGCAGGGCGACAACTGTGACGGCATAATCGATCCCCGCTTCCATGGCGGCAAGCCTTATTGCTGCTGCTCCTGTACGGCCAAGGACTTCACCCGGGTCCTGCCCGCACGCTATCAGTTGGAGGTGAGCTTCGCACCCGCGCGCTGAGGCCTCTCAAACCTCGCGCCGTGGTGCCCCCCGGTACAGGCCAGAGGACTGCCTCGGGAGGCAGGGTCTGTCCCCTACTCGCCCAGCGGCCGCTGAAAGCAACCCTTGCCAAACAGACACCTCCTGCAGGAGAATAGAGACGGGGCCGATGGTCGCAAAGGGCCNACGCGTGGCGGAAAGCCCTGGCGGTGAGCCCAGTGAGCCCCTGGGAGAAAGACGGCTGCTGCCAGGACATAGTAGAGATACCCTTATCAACCACTAGGAGGGCTCGATCCGGCCTGATATACTTTTCTTAGAAAAATATTTGCGGGGGAAAAGAGGAGGACAAAGTTCTGCCGAGCAATCCAGCATCAATGGTCGTTCCACCCCAAACCATCTGCCATCGGCCCACGTCCTCTCGTCGCCCGCATCTCACCCAGCGGGAACCACGGTGGATGCGCTGGAGTTTGTCGGGGCCACAAGAGGCGAGCGAAAGAGGGGCGAAAAAGTGACGGGCTGATCGCGAGATTCGGCCACAACCTCCGATCACGTTGCGGTGAAGGTTTTTCCTCTGTCGTTTCCCACTCCCTGCCTTCCCCTGGCCGCGGGGCAGAAAGTGAGCAGCTGGGCAAACCGCACTTTGCCGCGAGTAGCGCCCTGATGCGGACGCGGATGCGCCCGCGGCGGTTGTCGCGATGGACGCATAAAAGCAAACCGCTTCTGGTCGTTGTTCACAGAGGAATTTGTCTCTCAGCGAGACAAGGAACGCATATATAGCCTGGAAAGAGGAACTGTATGAAGGTCCTGTTGATCTATCCCCAGATTCCCGACACGTTTTGGAGTTTCAAATACGCACTCAAATTCATTCGCCGCAAGGCAGCCTATCCTCCTTTGGGTCTGCTGACCGTGGGGGCCATGTTGCCGCAGAGCTGGGAGAAGCGTCTGGTGGACCTAAACCTGGTGGAGCGGCTGCGGGAGGAGGACCTGGCCTGGGCCGACTACGCCTTCCTCAGCGCCATGGTGGTGCAACGGGCCTCGGCCGAGGAGGTGATCGCGCGCTGCCGGGCGGCGGGGGTCAAGGTGGTGGCGGGCGGTCCCCTGTTCACCACCGAGCATGCCCAGTTCCCGGAGGTGGACCACTTCGTGCTCAACGAGGCCGAGCTCACCCTGCCGCCCTTCCTGCGCGACCTGGCCGCGGGCCGGGCGCGGCGCATCTACCGCAGTGAGCGCTTCGCCGACCTGCGCCAGACACCGCCGCCGGCCTGGGAGCTGTTGGACCTGAAGGGTTATGCCGCCATGAGCGTCCAGTTCTCCCGCGGCTGTCCCTTCAACTGCGAGTTCTGCAACGTCACCGCCCTGTTCGGTCACCGGCCCCGCATCAAGGCCGCGGAGCAGATCATCGCCGAGCTGGACGCGCTCTACCGCCTGGGTTGGCGGGGCCGCATCTTCTTCGTGGACGACAACTTCATCGGCAACAAGGCCTACCTCAAGCGCCAACTGCTGCCGGCTCTGATCCGCTGGCGCCGGGACAAGAAGGGGGTGCCCTTCAACACCGAGGCCTCCATCAACCTGGCCGACGACCCCGCCCTGATGGAGATGATGGTCCAGGCCGGCTTCGACACCGTATTCATCGGTATCGAGACGCCCAACGAGGAGAGCTTGGCCGAGTGCAACAAGAAGCAGAACAAGAACCGCGACCTGGTGGCCAGCATCCGGCAGATCCAACGCAGCGGGCTGGAGGTGCAGGGCGGTTTCATCGTGGGCTTCGACAGCGACAGCCCCTCCATCTTCCGCCGGCAGGTGGAGTTCATCCAGGAGAGCGGCATCGTCACCGCCATGGTGGGTCTGTTGCAGGCGCCCACGGGCACCAAGCTCTACGAGCGCCTGCGCCGCGAGGGACGGCTGCTGGGCACCATGTCCGGCAACACCGACGGCACCACCAACATCGTGCCGCGCATGGACCCCCACCTGCTGCGGGAAGGCTACCGCAACCTGATCCGCTCGTTGTACTCGCCCAAGAACTACTACCGGCGCGTGCGTACCTTCCTGCGCGAATACCAGCCGCCCAAGGCCAAGGACCCCGTCAACCTGCCCCGGCTCATGGCCTTCCTGCGCGCCTGTATCCGCCTGGGGGTGATCGGCCGCGAACGCCTGCAGTATTGGAAGACCCTGCTGTGGACCCTGTTCCGGCGGCCGCAACTTCTGCCCATGGCCATCACCTTCGCCATCTACGGCTACCACTTCCGCAAGGTCTCCACCCTGCGTACCGCCTCCAGCAGCTAGGAGACGTGCCGCCGATCCCCTGCAGGGCGGTTACTCGCGGCCGCCCACCGTGGAGGTACGCAAGGCAGCCGTGCCGCAAGGGTGGGCCGCCGGAGAGCCCGGCCCTCACCAGGCCCGGGCGAACCGGCGCAGGCGGGTGAGGGCCTCCTGCAGGCGGGCCTCGCCCACGGTCAGCGCCAGGCGGATGCAGCGCTCCCCCGAGGGACCGAAGGCCCCGCCCGGGATCACCACCACCTGCTCGCGCTGCAAGAGCTGTTGGGCGAAGCGCTCGGTGTCGTCGCAGATCTCCCCCAGGTCCGGGAACAGATAGAAGCTGCCGGGCGGCGGCTCCACCCGCACGCCCGGTACCTCGCGCAGCATGGCCACGGCCATATCGCGGCGGCGGCGGAAGGCCTCCACCATGCGGTCGTAGGTGGAGGCGGGCTGGGCCAGTGCGGCCAACGCCGCCCGCTGCGAGACCGAGGAGGGACAGGAGGTGTAGAAGGTGGCCACC
>MTPE01000124.1 GCA_002011835.1 Desulfarculaceae bacterium JdFR-95
TCCTGACAGTGCTCAGACATCGCGTACCCCCAGCTTCTGGATAAGACGTTGGCCTTGCGTGGAGATGGCGGGAATGAATCCAGCTCGGGCGAAGTGCGCCTGCCCTTCCGGTGAAGTGATGTAGTCCAGATAGTGACGGGCCAGGTCGGGATCCACGGCTTGTCGCATCACGCCCACGGTGAAGACCAGGGGCGGGAGGGGAAAATATCGCTCGGGGATGTCTATGACCTCCACCCGCCCCGCAAAGGCGGGCAGACGGGTGACGCGCAGCTCCACCACGGAGACATCAGCCTTGCCGGCCACTACTTCGGCCATGGTGCGCTGGACGCAGGAGCCCCGGACCACGGTGTTACGCATGGCCCCCTCCAGCACGCCTGCCTTCCTGAGCAGGGCCAACACGGCCTTGCCGCCGGGTGGGGAGGCCTGTGGCGACAAGGCCACTCTCACCCAAGGGCGGGCCAAGTCTTGTATGCCTTGGATGCGGGCTGGGTTGCCCCGTGGGGTCGCCAGTACATAGGAGGTGAAGCACAGGGGCTTGAAATAGGCCATCTTGCCGGCANGGCGTAGCTTNCGGGCCAGGGCCAGCACCCGGCCCGCGAACACGTCGGTGGTGGCCGAACCCAACAGAGACTTGCCCAGGGCNGCGGCGAAAGCGCCGGTATAGACCACCGAGGTTCCGGTCCTGCGCTCGTAGGCGAGATTTGCGGGCAGGAAGGCCTCGGCCAGCCCGCCGCAGGACCACACCCGGAGCGATCCACCGCCCCCGCCTGCGGCATGCGCCGCCAGCGGCGCGGCCATGGCCCCGAACGCCAACGCCGCAGCGTTTTTAAAGAAACGGCGTCTGTCTTTGCTGTGATTGCTTTTTCGGGACACGGTAGATTTTCTCCTCCCCTGGAAACGAAAGGCACTATAGCCAAAAGTGCCTGACGAGTAAAATACTTAATGTCAATACTTTCCTCATAGAACGATAAGGTTGTTTGGTTACTTACTTCCTATAAACTGAACCTATGCAAGAAAGTATGGATGAGATAAAATATCTATCTCAGCGAACAGCCCCAGGAGATTTCATCATGAGTTTGCGAATCTTCGTGGTGATCCTGATTCTTGAGGCAGAAACCGGTTGTCGTCCAAGGAGGCGGTGATCGCAGTGGGAACCATCGCCCGTGTCAATATTCGATGGGCGTGCATGCACATGGACGATGTCTAGGGTCTGTCCCCAAAATGGTTGGAGGGCTTAGAGGTGTAGCTGTCAAGGACGTTGTTCATGCTGGAGGCGGGAGCTTTCTCGCTGAGTGCAGTATGAGGTGAGGTATTGGGTAATTGTGTGTCTCTCCGCCAGGGTCGGCGACACTTGGCCCGTTCCCGGGAAGACGCATAGCATGTTTGTAGGCCCATGCCTTGAGGCTGGTTGGGACGAAGCGCTCAGCCTTGCCGTTGGTCCTGGGAGTCTAGGGCCGGGTGCGGATATGGCGTGCCCCCAGGCTCTGCCCGGGATAACAGCCCTCATTGTCGCTCATCACCCGGCGTACCGTGACTCCCTGACCCTTCAGCCAAGCAACGGCACGAATGAGGAACCGGCCGGCGGTGGTGGCGGTAATGTCTCGCCATAGACCAAGCGGCTGTAGGCGTCTACCCACATAGAGAAGCTCCCAGCCCGCCCCGCAGCTGCGTCGGCAACGGTCGCCGTGGATGCGGTGACCTACCCCTTCGGTCTTTTCCGATTTCTTGAGGTCAAGATGGATCGTCTCCCCTGGAGCCTTGTACTCACAACGGGGCGCCGCTGACTTGGGCTCCAGGCCAGGCGGTCGGTTCAAGCCCAAGCGGCGAGGCTCATGCGTAACGTGGATAGAGGCAGAGACTGGTTCGGNACCTCTCTACCATCCAGACCGCGCCCACGGAACGGGATTTTGGCAGGTGTTCACNGGGGCCTCCAAGAAACCCNCGGGACCAGACATGTCTGGCAACTACACTTACTACATCCCAGGTGGGATCCAGGGGCTGGCTACATGCTGTGGGCCGAGGCTGCCCACGCGTTNAGCTGGCGGCTTGGTCCGGGGTGGAAGCCGGTCNGGTCCTGGGGCTGTGTCCACGGCTGAAGGCCAGGTACAGGCCCCAGCCCACGGCCAGGGTCAGGGCCGAGGGCAGCCCACGCCAGGGGTTGTCGGCCAGGGCGAAGATCACCATGGCCAGGCTGGCGGCGATGAACACCAACGGGGTGAGGGGATAGCCTGGGGTACGAAAGGGTGGCGGGTCCTGGTCCCTGCGACGCAGCACCATCAGCCCGGCCACGGCCAGGGCGCTGAACAAAGCCAGGGTGAAGCCGATGTAGAACAACAGGGCCTGGAAGGTGGTGGTCAGGACCATGCCTCCGGCGATGAGGGCCTGGAGCCACACCGCATTGGCCGGCACCCCACGGCGGGGATGGATGCGGGCCAGCGGCCCCACCAGCAGGCCGTCGCGGGCCATGGCGTAGTACACCCGGGGGCCGGCCAGGACCATGGCCCCCAGCCCAGAGAGGAGACACACCCCCACCGCCAGGCTGAACAGGCGCCCCGCCCCCGGCCCCCACAGGGCCTGGGCGGCCAGGGCGCCGATCTCCTTCACTCCCGGCATGCCCTTCGGCCCCAGGGCAGCCAGGTAGGCCAGGTTGAGCAATAGATAGAGCAGGATGACCAGCCCGGTACCCAGGAGCATGGCCCACGGCAGGTTCCGGGCCGGGCGGGCCACCTCGCCTCCCAGATAGGCGGCGGCGTTGAAGCCGCTGTAGGCGAAGGACACCAGCACCAGGGCCACTCCCACCGCCTTGGCCGTGGCATAGCCCCCACCGCCGGTCCCCGCCGGCGCCCCCCAAGGCTCTGCCGCGGGCCACAGCCACAGCCCGGCTACGATGATGAGGGCCAACACCAGAAGCTTGAACAGGGTGAGCAGGTTCTGCACCCCCAGGCTGAGGCCCAGGCGGCGGGTGTGCACCAGGCTCAAGGCCCCCACCAGCCCCAGGNCCAGCAAGCTCTCCGGCGAGATNACCACCCCCCAGGCCTGCCAGAANGGCTCGTTGGGCACTCCCCCGGCATGGAGCAGGTAGGCCGCAGCCCCCACCGCGGCCGCGGCGATGGGCGCAGAGAACCCCACCACCAGGGAAACCCAGCCCGAGAGAAAGGCCACCGCCGGGCCGAAACTCGCGCGTAGGAAGGCATACTCCCCTCCCGCCCGCGGCAGGCGCGCGCCCAGCTCCCCATAGCACAGGGCCCCGGCCAAGGCGATCAANCCCCCCACCAGCCAGCAGGCCAGCATCAGCCAGGGATCACCCAACGCCTGCATGAGATAGCCGCTGGTGGTGAATATCCCGGTCCCCACCATGTTGGCCACGATGAGGCAACAGGCGGAAAACAGCCCCATGCCGCGAACTAGACCGCAGGCAGGGCGGGAGGAGGGCGATGGTGCGGGGTGGTGGGGCATGAGGGGCGGCTCCTTTTGGGTTGACAGTTTCGTCGGCATTATGTCTTATTTGGCATATATGTCAATAAAGACATATGTTCGCCCGGCCCCGCCGGGCGTTCCCTGCCCTGAACCCCAGCGGGAGTGCGAGGATGCGGAAGCGGATGTTGATACTTATCCTCCTGATTCCCTGGCTGATATTGCTTGGCACCGCTTATGGTTCCGGGGCCGAGACGGAGGTGCTGCGGGTGACCGGCCTGGTCAAGCAGCCTCTGCGCCTCAGCCTGGCCGATCTGNCCCGGCTGCCCCTGGTACGTCTGAAGTACAACGATATCACCCGTGAGGGGGAGTTCCACGGGGTGTTTTGGTTTCGGNGGGTGCCCCTGCGCGACATCTTGGNGCTGGCCCAGNTGGGCAAGGAGGCGGGAGGGTTCCCCAAATTGACCGACNTGGCCTTGGTGGTACGGTCCCGGGACGGACGGCAGGTGGCTCTCTCCTGGGGCGAGGTGTTCCATCGCCAGCCGGCCGAGGCGGTGTTGGCCGTGGCCTGGAAGNCGGTGATGCCCACCAAGAGCTGCAAGGCCTGTCACAGCCCGGAGGAGTACCGGCCCTGGCTCGCGCAGCTCGAGCGCAAGGTGGTGTTGCCCAAGCTGGTCTTGACCCGTGACACCGCCTCCGACCGCAGTCTGGAGGGGGTCTGTTCCCTGGAGGTGGTGGAGTTGGCCCCGGGGGCCTGGGGGCCCAAGCCCAAGAGGCTGTAATCGCCGCGGGTGGTGATCCAGGCGGGGGGCAAGCGCCGCACCTTGGAGAAACTGCCGGCGGGGAGGCGGCTGGCGGTGGCGGCCGACCAGGTGGGCGANGGCAAGGGCTTCCACGGCCGGCGCCGGTATGAGGGGGTGCCCCTGCGCGAACTGCTGGCCGCCCTGGCGCCGGGGGACCTCAGCACGGTCTATCTGGTCAGCGCGCCGGACGGCTATCGCTCGCTGGTGTCCTGGGGCGAGCTGTTCCTGAGCCCGGCCGGCCGGCGCATCCTGTTGGCCGACCGCCTGGAGGCGAGCCCATTCCCCAGGGCGGGCGTTTCCAGTTGGTGCTGCCGGACGACCTGTGGGCCGACCGCTGGGTCAAGGCGGTGTCCCGTATTCAGGCCTTCTCTTTGGCCCGGCGGGCCAGGCTGTACGTGATCGGCATGGGCTGCGGCGACAGCAGCCTGCTCACCCTGGAGGCGCTGAGCTGCCTGGACCGGGCCGAGGTGCTGGTGGCCCCGGCCGACATCCAGAAGCGCTTCGCGCCCTTCCTGGCTGGCAAGCTAGTGTTGTTCGATCCCCTTTCCGTGGGGCGCAAGCCCTTCGACGCCAGGGGTGCGTCCCCCAAGGCTGCGGAGCGCGGCCGGCGCCGCCAGGCCCAGCAGAAGGCCGCGGAGATCATCGCGCAGAACCTGGCCGCGGGAAAGAGCGTGGCGGTGTTGGACTGGGGCGATCCCATGATCTACGGCTCCTGGCGCTGGTTGCAGGGCTTCTTCCCTCCCGAGCGGATCGTCTTCGTGTCCGGGCTCAGCGCCTTCAACGCCGGCGCGGCGGCCCTGGGCCGGGACCTCGCCTGCCGGGGGGTGGTGGCGGTGAGCGATCCCTTCACCGTGCTCAAGGACCCGGCCCTGGTGGCCGAGCTGGCCCGGCGCGGCGCCACCCTGGCCCTGTTCATGGCCTTGCCCAAGTTCCCCCAGGTGATGGGGGTGGTGCAGAGGGCCTATCCCCCGGACACCCCGGTGGTGGTGGTCCTGCGCGCCGGCTACCGGCGGGGGGAGAAGGTGCTGCGGGGCAAGCTGGATGACATCGTCTCCCAGATGGGCCGGG